>CALMOK010000312.1:25601-31598 GCA_937871825.1 uncultured Alphaproteobacteria bacterium | reverse complement strand
GGAAGCCGACGTAATCGGCCTGGATGGCCACGGCCCGCTTGTGCGGCTTTTCCAACATGACGCTGACCATCACCCGGCGGGCGCCCCGCGCCGCCAGGAGGTCCTTGGCGAAAGCCAAGGTGCGGCCGGATTCGAGGATATCGTCGACGAGCAGCACGTCCCGCCCCCGCACCGACGTGTCGATGTCCTTGAGGATGGCCACCTGGCCCGACGACACCGTGCCGTCGAGGTAGCTCGACAGGTGGATGAACTCGACCTGCGGGGACAGCCCGGCCCGGTGCATGGCGCGGATGAGATCGGCCGCGAACATGAACGACCCCTTCAACACCGCCACGACCAGCAAGTCCTCGGGCGCACCGGCGGCGATCTGCCCGGCCATGTCGGCGGTGCGGGCCGCGATGCTGGCCTCGTCGAACAAGACCTTGATGGCCCTCGTCGTCATGTCGCCTCCGCGCCTCGGCGCCTTTCCCCCCACCGTTGATCGATCAACGAGGCCGGGCGCCGTCATCATTGCACGTCCATCACGACGGTGGCGTGTTTTCGGCGAAGCTGACGCGAACGTCCTGGCCGCTCGCCGGAGGCGCGGCGAGACGGCTACGGAACACGATCGTTTCGCCCCGCGCCAGCTTCGCCTTCGGGGGCGAAGCCGTCCAGGTGTAAAGGGGGGACTGGTCGGCCCCGCGCACCATCACGGTGAGATCCGGCACGGCGGTTGGCCCTTCACGCAGGTTGGTGATCTCGCCCTGCAGGGTCAGCACCGTCTTGGTGCCGTCGGCCACCAGGGCGCTGTGCACGTCGCGCAACGCGAGGCCGGTCGGATCGGCCCGCAAGCCCAGGGCGGCGAAGACAGGCGCGCTCGCCGGGACGTGCGAGGCGATCGCGGCATGGAATTTCAGCGTCGCCGCCCCGGACGCCAGGCAGACGATGGCGGCCGCCAACCCCAGGGTGGTCCGCACGCCGGTCCCGTGCGACGGCCTGGTTCCCGTGGAACGCAGGCGGGCCCGTGCCGCCATGAAATCGATCGGGTCGCGCAGCGGTTCGGCCGCCCGCGCGATGCCGGGCGAACGCGCGGCGGGTGTCGAAGCCGTTTGGGGGGCGGCCGGCACGGCGTCGGCCGCGGTGACGCGCCAAACGCCGCGGCAGTGCGCGCAACGGACAAGTTGCCCCGCCGCCGCAATTCTATCCGTATCGACGTCGTAGTGGCTGCTGCAGGTGGGGCAGATGATCCGCATGTTTTGTTTCGACCAGACGGGCTCGTGTGGGGGTTGCGGCTCGATCGGCCGCACACCGGACGCTGGCATTGAGTCGGTTCATGGTTAAGGCTGACTTAATCGCCGCAACGGCCACGTGACCCATCCAAGGAACCCCTTGTGGCCACCGGCGGGGCCGTGCACCGGTTCGGGAGCGGCGCGACAGTCCGGCGGGGGTGTGATGGTTTGGCGAATCGACGGACATCCGCGCGAAAGCGGGGTGCCGGGAAGGGAGGGCGTCGATGGTGCGGTTTGAGAACGTCGGATTGCGCTATGGCATGGGGTCCGAGATCCTGAAGGATCTCACCTTCTCGATCGAGCCCCAATCCTTCCAGTTCCTGACCGGTCCGTCGGGCGCCGGCAAGACCACGCTGCTGCGCCTCATCCTGCTCTCGCTCAAGCCCACGCGCGGGCTCATCAGCCTGTTCGGCCGCGAATCGGGCTCGCTCGCCAAGAACGAGATCACCGGGCTGCGCCGCAAGATCGGCGTGGTGTTCCAGGATTTCCGGCTGCTGGATCACTTGACCACCTATGAGAACGTGGCCCTGCCGCTCCGGGTGAAGGGTCGCGAGGAAGCGACCTACCGGGCCGAGGTGGTCGAACTGCTGCGCTGGGTAGGCCTTGGCGAGCGGATGCACGTCCTGCCGCAGATCCTCTCCGGCGGGGAAAAGCAGCGCGCCGCCATCGCCCGGGCGCTGATCATGCGGCCCGAGCTTCTGCTCGCCGACGAGCCCACCGGCAACGTCGACCCGTCCCTCGCCCGGCGGCTGCTCCGCTTGTTCATGGAACTTCACAATTCCGGCACGTCGGTCGTGATCGCCACCCACGACCTCGCCCTCATGGACCAGTTCAACGCGGCGCGCCGGCTCGTGCTCGGCGACCGGCGGCTCCATGTCTACGAGTGAGCGGTGTTCACGAAGGGGCGGTCGTCCAATGAGCAACCCATGGCCGCGGTGACGCCCGGCTCCGCGGGCGACGCCAGGGCCGAGGGCGCCCCACGCTCCACGCCGGGCGAACTCGCCCTGCGCAAGGACATGCCGCTGGTGCCGATCAGTTCCATCGCCGGTCGGGCGCTGGTCACGGTGATCGCCATCATGACGTTTCTGTGCTCGCTCACCGCCGGCAGCGCCATCCTGATCGCGGGCGCTTCACAGGATTGGCGACAATCCGTGTCGCGGGAGATGACCGTCCAGGTGCGCCCCATGGCGGGCCGCAACGTTGACGCCGAGGTGGCACGGGCGGCCGAGATCGCCCGGAGCGTGTCCGGGGTGGCCGACGTCACGGTGTTCGACAAGACGGAAGCCGAGCGGCTGCTCGAGCCCTGGCTTGGAAGCGGGCTCGACATCGCCGACCTGCCCATCCCGAGGCTGATCGTGGTCAAGCTGCGCGACGGCGCTTCGCCCGACCTCGCGGCCTTCCGCAAAACCCTGACCGACCAGGTGTCGGGGGTGAACCTCGACGACCACCATGTCTGGTTCGAGCGGCTCGCCACCATGGCCAACACCGTGGTGGCGTTGGCGGTGCTGATCTTTCTGCTGGTGCTGAGCGCCATGGGGCTTGCCGTGGCGTTCGCGACGCGGGGCGCGATGTCGGGCAACCAGGAAATCGTCGGCGTTCTGCACTTCGTGGGCGCCGAAGATGCCTTCATCGCCCGCGAGTTCCAGCGGCACTTCCTGCGCCTCGGTCTCAAGGGCGGCCTGATCGGCGGGGTGTGTGCCGCCCTGATGTTCATGGTCGCCGGCCTCGTGCAAACCTCCATGCTGGCGACCCCCGGCGGCGACCAGCTCGAAGCCCTGTTCGGCTCGTTCACGCTCGGGTTCAAGGGCTACGTGGCGATCCTGGCCATCGCGGTCGGCATCGCGGTCGCCACCGGGTTCATGTCCCGCACCATCGTTTACCGGCACCTGCAGGCGCTCGAATGACGTCCCGCGAAGGCGCCGTGGGGCCGTTGCGGCGATTGTTCAGGCTCGTTCGGCTCGCCGTCGGCATCGCCTTCGTGCTGGGGGCCGCCACGCTGGCCGGTGGTTTCCTGGTTTTCGTGGAAACCCTGGAACGGACCGAGCAGGCGCCCCACCACCACGCCGAGGGGGTGGTGGCACTGACGGGCGGCGCCGACCGGGTGACTGATGCCCTGTCGCTCCTGGCCAGGGGCGAAGCCGACCGGCTGCTCATCAGCGGCGTCAACGCTTCGACGTCCGGCGACGAGATCGTGCGTCTCGCCCCGCAGGCCCGGACCTTCCTGGAGTGCTGCATCGACCTCGGCTACGCGGCCGAGAACACGGTGGGCAACGCGGTCGAGACCAGCCGCTGGGCGCGGGTCCACAACATCCGGTCGTTGATCGTGGTGACGTCCAACTACCACATGCCCCGCGCCTTGGCGGAAATCGGCCACGCGGCGCCCGGCGTCGAACTCGTCGCCTATCCGGTGGTGACGGAACGGGCCAGGACGGGCGACTGGTGGGCCAACGGCCAGCGGCTGCGGCTGGTTCTCGCCGAATATCTCAAATACGTTGTCACGCTGGCGCGACTGCGCCTGCTGAGCGATCCCGTCACGGCCGACGGTTCCAACCCCGGCGGCGGGTGACGGACGATACGACAGGGAAAGACTCGCGCGCTTTCCTTTGCGGACCCGATTTGCCACAAGGCGGGATGCTGATCCTGCGCTCGCTCGCCTTCAACATCCTGTTTTACGTCGTTCTTGTGGCCATCATGACGGTGCTGCTGCCCACCATCATGTTCGGCCCCGACAAGGTGAAGGCGGCGGCCCGCGTCTGGGGCCGGGCGTCCTTGTGGCTGCTGCGGGTGGTGTGCGGCACCAGGGTCGAGTTCCGCGGCCTCCACAATATCCCCGAGGACGGGGGGTTCATCGTGGCCTCGAAACATCATTCGGTATGGGAAGTCTTCGCCCTGATCACGGTGTTCAAGGACTTCACCTACGTGCTGAAGCGCGAGCTCACCTATATTCCGCTGTTCGGCTGGTACATCGCGCGGGGACGGCAGATCCCGATCGATCGGTCCAAGGGACGGGCCGCGCTGGCCCAGGTGGCGCGGCGCGCCCGCGTGATCCTTGCCGAGCACCGGCAGTTGTTCATCTTCCCGGAAGGCACGCGCCGGCCGCCGGGCGCGCCGCCCGACTACAAGTTCGGCGCGGCTTTCGTTTACGCCGACGTGAAGGTGCCCTGTGTGCCAGTGGCCCTCAACTCGGGCCTGTTCTGGCCGCGCCGCAGCTTCATCCGCCGGCCCGGCACCATCGTGGTGGAAATCCTGCCCGCCATACCGCCGGGCCTGTCGGCAAGCGAGTTCCTGCCCCTGCTCCAGGGCAAGATCGAGACCGCGAGCGAACGCCTCCTCGTTGAAGCCGTGGCGAAGGATCCGTCGCTTGCCGCCGGGCTGTGGCGCGAGGAGGTCGTCGCGGCGAGCTGAGGAGCGGCTACCAGCGCCCGGCGGCCGCCTCGTCGGTGTCCTTGGCCTGCACCCAGCCGCCGGCCCCGCCATCGACCCGCCGCTCGCGTTTCCAGAACGGGGCGCGCGTTTTAAGGTAATCCATCAGGAAAGCGGCGGCCTCGAAGGCGGCGGAGCGGTGGGCGGACGCCGCCGCCACCAGCACGATGCGCTCCCCAGGCCGGATCAAGCCGTGACGATGGATGACCCGCAACCCCAATAGCGGCCAGCGGCTTTCCGCTTCCGCCGCCACGCGCCCGATCTCCGCCTCCGCCATGCCGGGATAGTACTCGATCTCCAGCACCTCGAGCGCCCCCGCCTCGTCGCGGCAAAGCCCCGCGAAGGTCACCACGGCACCGACGTCCGCGCGGCCGGCCGTCAACCGCTCGGTCTCGGCCGCCGGATCGAAATCCTGGGCCTGAACGGAAACAGAGGCCACGCTCACCCACCCGTCATGGGTGGGAAGAAGGCGATCTCGCGTGCCTCCCTGACGGACGCGTCGTGCCGGGCATGCACATGGTCGATAGCGGCCCGGATGGTCGCGGGCTGGTCGAAGGCCTGGGCGTAGCCCTCGTCCCGACGGCTCAACCACGCCATCATGTCGCCAACCGTGGCAACCTCGGGCGGCAGTTCGAGTTCCTCCTCGGGTTTGCCGATGCGCTCGCGCACCCAGGCGAAATAAACGGCCTTCACGCGCTCACTCCATGACGAAACGGATGCCAGACTTCAGGTAGTCCCATCCGGTGTAGATGGTGAGGAGCGCGGCGATCCACAGGAGCAGCAATCCGATCGTCACGGTTCCGGGCAGCACCACCTCGCCGGCCGGTCCGGCGATCAGGAACCCGATGGCGACCAGTTGCAGCGTCGTCTTGTATTTGGCGACCCGGCTGACCGGCACCGACACGCGCAGCTCGCTCAGGAATTCCCGCAAGCCCGAAACCAAGATTTCCCGGCACAGGATCACAATGGCGGCCCAGAGCGACCACCCCGACACCGTCTTGTCGGCAACCAGTACCATGAGGCTCGCCGCAACGAGCAGTTTGTCGGCGATCGGATCGAGCATGCGGCCGAGTGAAGACTGTTGCGACCAGGCGCGGGCCAGGTAGCCGTCCAGGAAATCCGTGATGCCAGCCAGGATAAAGATGGCCAGCGCCGCCCAGCGCACCCAGAAGGCATCGGACGAGATCAGGGCGCCTGCGACAACCGGCACCGCGACCAGACGGCCGTAGGTCAGCGCGTTCGGCAGGTTCCAGTTCCGTCCGCGCGTCTCAACCGAAGAAAGAGCCATGGTCCGAGGGAGCATGAT
>CALMOK010000312.1:8916-25591 GCA_937871825.1 uncultured Alphaproteobacteria bacterium | reverse complement strand
AGGTTCGTCAAGGGACGCTAAAAAAACTAGAACGGGACACGCCTTTCCCGCCAGCGAGGTGCTTCCCGAGCGATCGGATCGCGGAAACGCATCGTAGAATGCGCATCGACAAGCGTCCAGGTCACCTTGCGCGGTTAGTGCGGCAAAAAGCACATCCGGTCTGGCCTTTATGGCACCGTAAACGTTATCACAATGACTTATGACGCTTTACCGGCTCATTATGACCAAGTGTGGCCGATAGCCGACAATGTGAACGCCGTGCAGGGCGCGGCCCTTTGGATGATCTACGACCCTGGGGAGAGCGACATGGTTGATGAAACGAAAGCACTGGCGACTCAACTCACCGTCGGCTCGGCCGCCTTGGGATTGCCGGTCAGTAAGCTTGTTGCCAAAACGCTCGTCGCCATGGTCGAGGCGGACGACTCCCACGGTGTCGCCATGCCCGACGAGGGCGTCAAGCTGATCACCGCCTTTGTCAAGATCCCCGACCGGGCCTGCCGCGACATGGTGCTCGACATCGTTCAGGCGATCGCCGGAGAGCCGCCGTTGAACCGCTGATCGGGGGAAGGCTCGGCATCCGACCGAGGCTTGGCTGACCCCGATGCGAGATGCGTCAAGGCCATGTCCAGAATGTAGCGCCCCACATCATCCCCGGCGGGCAGGAGGGCTTTGGCGCGCTCGAGCAGGCCATGGCAATTATCCGGCGGGTGGCAGGGGCTCATCGAAACGGCTTGTGGCATTGGGTGCTCTCCAGGCTGGCTTCCTTGAAAGCTACGGCCCGAACCGCCACCGGTTTCGGGCAGATCGCAAACCAGCGGTTCACCTGGGCACCAATAGTCGATGCCCCCATCAGCCCCCGTCGTGGAAATGGTCGTAGATGCGCTTGGCGGTGGCGGCGTTCACGCCCGGCACCTTTTCGAGGTCGGCCAGGGTCGCCCGACCGATGGCCTTGGCGGTACCAAAGGCATGCAGCAGCGCCCGCTTGCGCGCCGGACCGATGCTGCCGATCTCGTCCAGCGGGCTTTTGGTGAAATCCTTCTTGCGGCGCGCCCGGTGGGTGCCGATCGCGAAGCGGTGCGCCTCGTCGCGCAGGCGTTGCACGAAATAAAGGGCCGGGTCGCGATCCTGCAGCTTGAAGGCGTCGCGGCCGGCGACGAAGAAGGTTTCGCGCCCGGCGTTGCGGTCCGGCCCCTTGGCGATGCCGACCACCGCGACGCCGTGCGGCACGCCGTTCTCGCCGAACAGCACCGGCACGCCGAGGTCCTGCAGGGTCGCCCGCACGGCCTCGAGCTGACCCTTGCCGCCGTCGATCAGGATCAGGTCGGGCCATTGCGGCGCGTCCGCGGCGTCGGACAGGCCGGGAGCTTCGGCGTCTCCCTCGGCCGCCAGCCCGTCGACCGCGAGGACGTCGATCGCCTCGGCGGGAACATCGGCCGACGCGATCGACGTCGCGACAGACGGAGGTGGCGCCTCCTTGATCAGCCGGGCGAAGCGACGTTTCAACATGTCCCGCATCATCGCGAAATCGTCGCCCGGCGTGAACACCTTGTCCTTCATGTTGAAGGTCCGGTAATGCGGCTTGAGGAAGCCCGACGGCCCCGCCACGATCATGGCGCCGACCGCGTTGGTCCCCATGATGTGCGAATTGTCGTACACCTCGACGCGGACGATCGGGCGCGACACGCCGAAAGCCGCCGCCAGCGCCGCCAGCAGCTTTTCCTGGCTCGCCGTGTCGGACAGCTTGCGCGACAAGGCGGCGCGCCCGTTCTGGGCCGCGTGGTCGACGAGCTCCTTCTTCTCGCCCCGCTGCGGCACCGCGATCTCGACGCCGGCACCGGCGCGCTCGCCGAGCGCCGCTTCGAGGACGGCGCAGTCCTCCACGGCGTGGGACAGGAGGATGAGGCGCGGTGGTGGCTTGTCGAGGTAGAATTGCGCCAGGAAGCTGCCTAGCACCTCGCCCGGGCCGAGGCTGCGGTCGGCCTTGGGGTAATAGGCCCGATTGCCCCAGTTCTGGTAGGTGCGGAAAAAGAACACCTCCACGGCATATTGCCCTGCCTCCTCGACGATGGCGAAGACGTCCGCCTCCTCGACGGTTTTCGGGTTGACGCCCTGGGTGCCCTGGATGGCCGACAGCGCGGCGATGCGGTCGCGCAGCCGCGCGGCGCGCTCGAATTCCATGGCGTCGGCGGCCGCCACCATGTCGTCGGCCAACCGGTTGCGGACGAGGCGGCTCTTGCCCGACAGGAAGCCCCGCGTTTCATCCACGAGTTCGGCGTAATCGGCCTGGCTGACCTCGTCGGTGCAAGGACCGGCGCATCGCTTGATTTGATGCAGCAGGCAGGGGCGGGTGCGGTTCTCGAAATAGCTGTCGCCGCATGAGCGGAGCAGAAAGGCGCGCTGCAACGCGGCCAGCGTCCGATTGACCGCCATCACGCTCGCGAAGGGGCCGAAATAATCGCCCTTCCGGTTCCGCGCGCCGCGGTGCTTGGTGAGTTGCGGGGCACGATGGTCGCCGGTGACGAGGATATAGGGGAACGACTTGTCGTCCCGCATCAGCACGTTGAAGCGCGGGCGCATCTGCTTGATGTAGTTGGCCTCGAGCAGCAGGGCCTCGGTTTCGGTCGACGTGGACACGAACACCATGGAGGCCGTACCGGCGATCATCTGGGCTATGCGGCGCGAATGGCCGGTAGCCCGCGTATAGCTCGCCACCCGCTTCTTCAGGCTTTTCGCCTTGCCGACGTAGAGCACCTCGCCTTCCGGGCCGAGCATCCGGTAAACGCCCGGCCCGAGCGGCAACGTGGACCAGTATTGCCGGATCGTGGCGGCGCCCTGCCGGACGGAGGCGGGCGCTGCGCTTTCGTCGTCGAGGCCGAGGTCGATGCCGGAGGAAGCCTCGTCGAGGTCCTCGCGGTCCTCGGCCTCGCCGTTCAGGTGATCCTGCTCGGGGTCGTCAAACGCCTTGGGGGGTCGGGCGGACACGGTTCGGGTCATTGGCTCGATATAAAGCCGGGACGCCCCCCGCGAAAGAGTCGGGCGGGCAACCTGCCGCGACATGACGGCAAAGAGAACGCGTGGTGCATGGCGGCGAAGCTCGCCCGCGGCGCGATTGAGCGGGACCGCTCCGGCGTCGGCTTGCTGGACCGGGAAAAGCCCGTTACCTCCCGGCGGGAACGCGCGATCGCCTCGGGTCAAACGTTCGCGGCTTTCTCGTTTGAAGTGAGACCATGCAGGATCCCAACCGCCGCCACGTCGTCGCCGGCCTCGCCGCCGGTGCTGCCCTGAGCCTCGTGCCGGCCTCGGCCCAGACACCCAGCCAACCCGTGCCGGGACAGCCCGTGCCGCAGTTCGGGTTCGACGATGTGCTGAAGCGGGCGCGCGACCTCGGCACCGTGCCGTTCGAGGCGACCCCCCCGGCCCTGCCCGAGGCCCTCGCCCAGCTCGGGTTCGACGCTTGGCGCGACATCCGATTCCGTCCCGACAAAGCCCTGCTCGGGGGCGAGGGGAGCCCGTTCCGGCTCGAAATGTTTCATCTCGGCCACCTCTACCCCCGCCCCGTGACGGTCAACATCGTGCGGGAGGGCATCGCCACGCCGGTCCCCTACTCGACCGCCCTGTTCGACTACGGCCGCAACAAAATCGACAAGCCGCTGCCGGTGAACCTCGGTTTCGCGGGGTTCCGCCTGCATAACCCGCTGAACCGCCCCGACGTGATGGACGAGGTGATCGCCTTTCTGGGGGCGAGCTATTTCCGTTTCCTGGGCCGCAAGCAGCGCTACGGCATGTCGGCGCGCGGGCTGACGGTCAACGCCGGAATGGCCGAGGAGGAATTCCCCTTCTTCCGCGAATTCTGGATCGAGGCGCCCACCGCCGGGGCCAGCCGGATCACGCTTTACGCCCTGCTCGACGGCGCGTCCGTGACGGGCGGCTTCCGGTTCACCCTCTATCCCGGCAACGAAACCGTGGTGGACGTCGACATGACGCTGTTTCCCCGCCGCGCGGGCGTGAAGCTCGGCATCGCGCCCCTCACCTCGATGTTCTTCACCAGCCAGAACGATCGCCGCCTGTCGGGCGATTTCCGGCCGGAACTGCACGATTCGGACGGGTTGCTGCTGCATTCGGGCACCGGCGAGTGGATCTGGCGCCCCCTGCGCAACCCCGTGAGCCTCGAACTCTCGACCTTCACCGACAAGGAAACGAGCGGCTTCGGCCTGCTCCAACGCGACCGCATCTTCGAGGACTACCAGGACCTCGACCTCGCCTACGAGCTGCGGCCGAGCTACTGGATCGAGCCGCGCGGCCCCTGGGGCGAGGGCCGCGTCGAACTGGTGGAACTGCCGACGGCGGACGAAACCAACGACAACGTCGTGGCGGCCTGGACGGCGCGCGACGCGATCGAAGTCGGCAAGCCGGTCAGCTACAGCTACAGCGTCACGGCAAGCCTCAACCTCACCCGCCTGTCGCCCGGTGGCCGGGTCAGCAAGACGTTCCAGACCCAGGCCCGGTCGCTCGGTTCGGACGAGGTCGTCAAGCCGGGCTCGCGGCGCTTCCTGATCGACTTCTCGGGCGGCGACCTCGCCTATTTCAGCGCCGACCCGTCGCTGGTCAGCGTGGTGCCGACGTCGACGAACGGCCGGATCACGCGCTCGTTCCTGGTGCCCAACCCGCATATCGCGGGTTTCCGCGCCGCCGTCGACGTGGAGGTCGAGCCGGGCCAAAGCACCGACCTGCGCGCCTTTCTCAGGGCCGGCAACCGCGCCCTGACGGAAACCTGGACCTTTCCCTGGCGGGCCCCGTGAGGACCGTTTCGGCGTGACGGCGGCTTTCGCCATCAGGCGCGGCCGGGCGGGCGACCTCGACGCGCTCGAACGGCTCGAAAACACGACCTTCGATGGCGACCGCCTGTCGCGGCGCAGCCTTGGCCGCTTCTTGTCCGCCCCCACGACCCACGTGGCGGTGGCCGAAGAGCCCCAAGGCCTCGCCGGCTACGCGATGATCGGCTTTCGGGCTGGATCCTCGCTGGGCCGTGTGTTTTCCCTCGCGGTCGACCCCGCCCACGCTAGACATGGGATCGGCAGCGCCTTGATGGCGGCTTGCGAAGTGGCCGCGGAGGCCCGGGGGAGCACCGCCGTGCGCCTCGAAGTCCGGTCCGACAACGGGGCCGCCATCGCGCTCTACCAGGCTCGCGGCTACGCCGCATTCGGCGCGATCCCGGATTATTACGAGGATGGCACGACGGCGCTGCGGTTCGAGAAGCGGCTCGCCTTGCCGGCGCGTGCCGGCTCATTTTCGACCCCTGGCAGCCTTGGCGGAGGCTCCCCGGGTGCCTAGCTTCCCGTGAAGGATCACGCCGATTCCATCGGCGCCGAAATCCCGATACGCTGAGGCCGAACGCGGGTTGCAAGGATCATCATGCGAAGCGGGCCGGACGGGGATGACTGGATGGGGGGCGTCGCGCCCGGCCCTGTCGAGCCGGAGCTGGACCCGCCTTTCGAGGTCATCGAACCTATTCGCCTGCAGAGTTGCCTGGTCCTGTCCTCGCCCCATTCGGGCAGCATCTACCCGGCCGCCTTTCTGGCCAGCACCCGCCTCGACCCCATCAGCCTCAGGCGGTCCGAGGACGCCTTCGCCGACGCGCTGTTCATGGGCGCGGTCCGGTTCGGGATGCCGCTGCTGCGGGCCCGGTTTCCCCGCGCCTACCTGGATGTCAACCGCGAGCCCTACGAACTCGATCCGCGCATGTTCGAGGGCCGCCTGCCCTCCTTCGTCAACTCCCGTTCGCTAAGGGTCGCCGGCGGGCTCGGCACGATCGCCCGGGTGGTCGGCGAGGCGCAGGAGATCTACGCCAAGCGGTTGAAGGTCGAAGACGCGATCGGCCGCATCGAAGCGCTTTACAAACCCTATCACCGCGCCCTGCGCGACCTGCTGGACCGCGCCGTGGCGCAGTTCGGGCAGACCCTGCTGGTCGACTGCCATTCCATGCCCTCGTGTTCGGCATCCTTGAGCGGGGGCGCACCCGGACGGGACGACCGGCCCAAGGCCGATTTCGTGATCGGCGACCGATACGGGACGAGTTGCGGGCGGGCGGTGGCCGACACGATCGACGATCAACTCAGCGAGTTCGGCTACACGGTGGAGCGGAACAAGCCCTATGCGGGCGGCTTCATCACCGAACATTACGGCCAGCCGGCCCAGGGTCGCCATGCCGTGCAGATCGAGGTCAACCGCGGGCTCTACATGGACGAGCGACAGATGCGGCCCACCGCCCTGTTCGACCACGTGGCGGCCCATCTGGCCACGGCGATGCACGCCCTACTGGTGTTGATGGGCGACATCGGCCACCACCGTTCGGCGGCCGAATAGCACGCTTTCAAACGAAAGAGGCCGCTCGTGTTTCCACAAGCGGCCCAAGTCTAGGGAGGAAACGCCCAAAGAGGGCATATACGGCAAGATCATTGCCGCACCGCAAGAGGATGGTGTGGCACCGCACAAAAAGCAAGCCCCCTTGAAGGAATTGTGCAGCCGCCGAGCGTTTGCTCGACGGCCGGCGTTCTGCCGTGTCGCCACGTCGAGGCATCACGGGAGTCGACACGGCCGGTTCGTTGGGTGCAGCTTGCGGCTCATCGAGCACGCGGCGCCGAACGCCTGCCCGAACAGCCCAAGGAAACGCCCAAGGAAAAGCCATGACCGCTGTCGACTTCGAGGCCTTCGTGGCCGACCTCGCAACCGCCGCCGGGGATGTCATCCTCCCCTTCTTCCGGACAAGCCTCGCGTCCAACGACAAGGGACGCGGCGGGTCCTTCGACCCCGTGACGGAGGCCGACCGGGCGGCCGAAACCGTGATGCGTCGCATGATCGTCGACACCTTCCCGGCCCACGGCATCGTCGGCGAAGAATTCCCCGACCACCAGGCCGATGCCGAATATGTCTGGGTGCTCGATCCGATCGATGGCACCAAGAGCTTCATCGCCGGCTTCCCGCTCTGGGGAACGCTGGTCTGCCTCGAGCACCACGGGCAGCCGGCCTACGGCATGATGGCGCAGCCTTTCACCCGCGAGCGCTTTTTCGGGGACGGCATGCGGGCCACCTGGTCGGGGCTCAACGCTTACAACACGCAGATCGTGCACCACTTGAAGACACGCCCCTGCGACGACCTGGCGACCGCGACCCTGTTCACCACCAGCCCGCTCTTGATGTCCGGCGACGAGCGGGAGGCCTACGGGCGCGTCGAGAGCGCCGTGCGGCTGCCGCGTTTCGGCGGCGACTGTTACAGCTACTGCATGCTGGCGGCGGGCCACGTCGACCTCGTGGTCGAGGCTGGCCTTCAGCCCTACGACATCGCGCCGCTGATCCCCATCATCCAGGGCGCGGGCGGCGTTGTCACGACGTGGGACGGCGGCAACGCGGCGCGCGGGGGCCGGATCGTCGCGGCGGGGGACCCGCGCACCCACGAGGCGGCGGTGCGGTTGCTCACGGGCTGATCGGTCCCGGCCTCCCGTCGGTGGCGCCGGTCGTTCGTTTTTTTACAGCCGGCCTCGAATGGGGTATGGCCTCACGCGGTCGGGCCACCGCCACGCGACCGACCCACGCGGTCGGCCATTCCCGCCGCGCGACCGCACCGGCGCGGAAAGCATCGAAAGACCACTAACATGACGGCTGCCGCCGCGCCTTCCACGACCCCACGCCCCGGCATGGGGTCGGGAGCCTTCATCGGATTGATCGCGTCCCTGATGGCGGTCAACGCCCTCGCGGTCGACTCCATGCTGCCGGCCCTGCCCACCATCATGCGCGGGCTCGGCCTGCCCAGCGGCAACGAGCAGCAATGGATCGTGACGGCCTACCTGCTGGGCTTCGGGGCTTCGCAGATCATCTACGGCACGTTGGCGGACCGGTTCGGCCGCAAGCCGGTCCTGCTCGCGGGCCTCGCCATCTATGTCGTTTGCAGCGTCGCTGCTGCGGCCACCACTTCGCTGCCGTTCCTGCTGGCCGTGCGCGTGGTGCAGGGCGTGGGGGCGGCGGCGACGCGCGTGCTCGCCGTATCGATTGTCCGCGACTGCTACTCGGGCGCCCAGATGGCGCGCGTCATGTCGATTTCCTTTATCGTGTTTCTCGCCGTTCCGATCCTGGCGCCTTCGATCGGTCAGTTGATCATGCTGGTCGGGCCATGGCGCTGGATTTTCGGGGCGCTCGCCTTGTTCGGCACGACCGTGATGCTTTGCGTGGTGTTCCGCCTCCCCGAAACGCTTCATCCGGACGACCGCATCCCGATCTCGTTCGGACGTGTCCTGGCGGCGTACCGGACCACGCTGACCAACCGCGTCGCCGTTGGTTACACGATGGCGATGGCCATGATGCTGGGCGGGCTGTTCGGCTTCATCAATTCGGCCCAGCAGATCTTCGGCCAAGTGTTCAACGCCCTCGGCCTGTTCACGACGGTGTTCGCGCTGATCGCCCTTTTCATGGCCTTGTCGTCCCTGCTCAACGCCCGGATCGTCGGGCGGATGGGCACGCGGGTCGTGTCCCACACGGCGCTGCTCGGCTACATCGCGGTGGCCCTCGCGCACGCCGGGGTGGCTCTCGCCGGCATCGAGACGCTCTGGACTTTCGCAGTCCTGCAGGGCGGCATGATGTTCGGCTTCGGGCTCGTCGTGTCGAACTTCGGCTCGCTCGCCATGGGGCCGCTCGGCCATCTCGCCGGCACGGCGTCGTCCATCCAGGGTTTCATCACGACCCTCGGGGGAGCGCTCGTCGGCTTCGCCATCGGGCAAAGCTTCAACGGGACCACGGTTCCCTTGACGCTGGGGTTCGCCGGAACGGGCGTGGTCGCCCTCCTGTTCGTTCTCTTCGCCGAACAAGGACGATTGTTTGGGAACGGGCTCGCGCCGGCCGTGTCGAGCGACCCCGCCCATCAGGGGGCACCCATCCGACCCTCAAGCCCTAATGGGTCAGCGACATGATCTGGATGACGGCCGGCGTTCCGATGATGATGAACAGGACCGGTAGAAAGAACAGCACCATGGGGACCGTCAGCTTCGGGGGCAGGCTCGCGGCCTTCTTCTCGGCTTCGGTCATCCGGGTGTCGCGACTTTCCTGCGAAAGCACCCGCAAGGCCGCGCCGAGGGGCGTGCCGTAGCGTTCGGCCTGGATCAGCACGGTCACGATCGAGCGCATGCTTTCGAGACCGGTCCGGGCGCTCAGGTTCTCGTAGGCGATCCGCCTGTCGGGCAGGTAGGACAGTTCGGCCGTGGTCAAGCCCAGTTCCTCGGCCATGGGCACCGATTGGACGCCGATCTCGCCGCTGACCTTGCGGAAGGCATGTTCGATCGACATGCCCGACTCCACGCAGATCAGCATGAGGTCGAGCGTGTCGGGGAAGGCCCGGTTCAAGGACTTGCGACGCTTGGTGGTGACGTTCTTGAGGTAGATCTCAGGGGCCTTGATGCCGAGATAGGCCATCGTGATGCAGCCCGCCACCTTGGTCATCACCGGATAGTCGAGGTCCAGGATGACAAAGATGTAGATGATGGCCAGCACCAAGAAAGCGATCGGCACCACGAGCCGGAAGAACAGGAAGGCGATCTCGGCCTGCTGGCCACGAAACCCCGCCATGGCCAACTGCTCCTTGGCCTTTTCGGTGCCGAGCCACTTCGACAGGCTGAAGCTTTGAACGATGTTCAGCATGAATTCCTTCGGCTCGGTGCGAAGGCTGCCCTTCCCCGGATTGTTCTTTTGCCGGTCCCGTTCGCGCGCGCGAATGCGCTCACGCTCGACCGCGACGGATTTCATCCGCTTGCTCAGGGTGTCGGGTTCGAGCAGCGGGGTCGCGATCGTCCAGACCGTGGCGGCGGCGGCGATCGCCATCAACAGCCCGGTCACGAAGTGGATGTCGCTCAGCTTGGAATAAAGAAGGTCCAACATCGATGATGTCCAAAGGGTCAGATGTCGAAGGCGATCATCTTGCGCATGACGCCGATGCCGATCATCATCCAGGTGGCGCCGATACCCATCATCATCCGACCCGTCGAGGTGGTCCAAAGCAGCTCGATGTATTGGGGCGAGGTGAAATAGATCAGCACGCCGACGGCGAACGGCATCGAGCCGATGATCATCGCCGAGGCGTTGGCCTCGGACGAGACGGCCTTGACCTTCGCCCGCATCTTCTTGCGGTCGCGCAACACGCGCGACAGGTTGGACAAGGCTTCCGAAAGGTTGCCGCCCGCCTTTTGCTGGATGCTGATCACTATTGCGAAGAAGCTGGTTTCAGGGATCGGGATGCGCTCGGCAATCTTCTCGACCGCTTCGCCGACGGTCAGCCCGATCGTCTGCGCCTCGACGATGTACCTGAATTCGGAACGGACTGGCTCGCTCGCCTCCGAGGCGATCACCCGCAGGCAGTCGCCCAGCGGCAGGCCGGCCTTGATGCCGCGCACGATCACGTCGACGGCGTTGGGGAACTCGTGCAGGAACTTGGCGGTGCGTCGCTTGCTGCGGAAGCTTAGGTACCAGTTGGGCAGGCCCACCCCACCGACCACGAGCCCCGGCAAGGCAATCAGCAGATTGTTGGACGCCATGAAGGCCGAGACCCCCAGGACAAGGCCGATGACGGCCGAAACGAGGTAGAAGCGGCCGAGCGACACGTCCAGTCCGGCTTGGCTGATCTTGCGATCAAGCGTCACCCGTTTCCTGCTCTTGCCGCGCTGCTCCACCTCCTTCAGGCTATCGGCGATCTGCTTGCGGCGGTTTCCCCCTTCGACCAAGCGTTCGCTCGCGCGCTTGTTGGTCGACACAATGGTTTCACGCCGCCGTTCGGCCTTTATGTCTCCCGAAAGGTAGGGATAAACGACGAAGAGCGTCGCCCCGACCGCCACGGCGACGAGGCCGCCCGTCATCAAGACATTGCTTTCCATCAGGTCATCCCGAACGCGGCATGGTTCAACTTAATGCCGTCTCGGTAAAGAAAGTGCTGTGACGGGCCTGGCTCGGAATGGTAGCGCCTCGCCGGTCGGAACCGCCAGGCCCGCGTGGAGCGTCACACCCGGACGGTTCCGGCGAGGATGCGTGCGAACAGGTCCGGGTCGAGCGCCCTGTAGCGGCCCGCGACGGCGTCGTCGAAGAACAGGGGATCGTCGATCAGCGCCGGATCGAACCCCTGCGCGGCCAGGACGCCCTTCTTCTGCTTGAAGGTTTCGGTGACGTCGAAGCTGGCGCAAACGCGCAGGAAGAGCGGCCGGGCGTAGCTCGGGAGCCGTTTCGCCACGTGGGCGCGCAACGCGGCAGGGTCGAACCCGGGCTCCACCACAAGGGCCGCCATGCCGGCCCGGCCATCCGCGCCCGGCACCGGGACGCCGTAAACCGCCGCGTCCACCACGCCGGGACAGGACCGGATCGCTGCCACCACCTCCGTGGTGGCGACGTTCTCGCCCTTCCAGCGAAACGTGTCGCCGATGCGGTCGACGAAGGTGAAATAGCCCTGCCGGTCGAGCCGCATGAGGTCGCCGGTGCGGAACCAGGCGTCCCCGATGGCGAACACGTTTCGCAGGACCTTGCGGTCGGTGTCGTCCCGCCCCGTGTAGCCCTCGAACCGCCCGGCCCGCCCGGCCTCGTCGTCGGGGATGCGGCCGATCGCTTCGCCCACCTCGTCCCGGGCGCAGCGGACGCAGAAGCCCGCGTCGTCGCGGACGGGCATCTCCCTCGCGGCGTCGTGGCGGACGATGGCAACGGAAAAGCGCGACGCCATGAAGGACGGGACGCGCCCGATCGCGCCCGGCCTGCCCTCGACGTTGTAGAGCGAGAAATTGCCCTCCGTGGCGGCGTAGAATTCGAGGATCTGCGGAATGGCGAAGCGAGCCTTGAAGGGCTCCCACACGTCCCCGGCGAGGCCGTTGCCGCAGGCGAGCCGCAAGCGGTGGCGCGCCTCTCCCGGGGCAGGCGGCGCGCCCAGGAGGTAGCGGCACAATTCGCCGATATACTGGAACAGGGTGCAATCCCAGCGGATCACCTCGTCCCAGAAGCCGCGCGCCGAGAACTTTTCCGCGATCACCACCGAGCCGCCGTTGACCAGCAGGGCCCCCGTCGCCACCACGCCCCCGACGCTGTGATAAAGCGGCAGGGCATCGTACATGCGGTCGGCGCTCGTGGTTCGCATCATGCCGGCGAACCAGTGGCTCCACATCATCACGCGATGGTGGCTGACATGGGCGGCCTTGGGCAGGCCCGTGGTGCCGGACGTGTAGATCAGCAGGGCCCTGTCGGCCGTCGTGACGGGGCGGCGCTCCCCGCCCGTTTGTGGGTGGCCGGGGCGGTCGGCCAAGTCCTCGTCGATGGAGGGGGCACCCTCCCCCGCCCCGTCGTGCGTCCACCAGGCGACGGCGCTGTCCGAACAATGCGCCAGGGCGGACCGCCAGGGCGCCAGGAGGCTGGCCGCCACGATTCCATGGCTGGCTCCAGCCGTTTTCAGGCCATGGGCGAGCGCCGCGCCGCAGAGGTGGGTGTTCAGCAGGGCCACGCTCGCCCCCGTCCGGATGATCCCGATCCAGGCCGCCAGGTAGTCGGGCCGGTTCGGCATCAACAAGGCGACGGTTTGGCCCGGCCCGAGGTTTTGCGCCAGGGCCCAGCGCGAATACCGGTTTGACCTTTCGGCGAGCGACCGGAACGAGAAGCTTTCACGCGTCGAGAGGAGCGCGGGCGCCTCGCCATGCAGGTCCGCCAGTTCGTCGATCACGTCCGGAAACGTGCGTGACGGGTTGTTGTCGACCTTTGCCGCCATGGCCAGGGCGGCGAGCCACGTGTCCAGCGCCGAAGCGCCAGCGGCTCGCTTCGCTTCGGCCGCGAGACTCAAAACGTCGTTCATGTCGATCATCCGTCGTCGAGGCCACCGTTCTAACCCGGACGATCCTAACATCCGGCAAGCGGGCGACGGGATGGACGGACGCGGTGGCGGCGTCGTGAACGATGCATTAAGGTTCGGCGGCGAAGCCCCGCCCCGTCGCGGCTTGTAAACCGAACGTTTCGACCTCGGCCCCATTATCGACTTGGTGAGCATGGCAGGGTCGGCAAGGGTGTCCGGTCGCCCTGCCCCGGCGGGATGCATGGAATGCGCAACGAAACCATCGCGATCCATGGCGGGTTCGATCAAGACCCCGCCACCAAGGCGGTCGCGGTTCCGATCTATCAGAACGTCGCCTATGCGTTCGACAGCGCCGACCATGGCGCCGCGCTGTTCAACCTCGAGGAGGACGGCTATCGCTACAGCCGGATCTCGAATCCCACCGTCGCCGTGCTGGAGCGGCGCGTCGCGGCCCTGCATGGGGGCGTGGCGGCCCTCGCGGTCGCGTCCGGACAGGCGGCGCTCCATTACGCGTTCGCCAACGTCGCCGACCGGGGCGGCAACATCGTTTCGGTGCCGCAACTTTATGGAACCACCCATACCCTGCTGGCCCACGTGCTGCCCCGCCAAGGCATCACCGGGCGTTTCGCGGCCTCCGACCGGGCGGACGACCTCGGCGCCCTGATCGACGGCGACACCCGCGCGGTGTTTTGCGAAAGCATCGGCAACCCGGCCGGCAACGTCGCCGACATCGCGGAACTCGCCGCCGTCGCGCACCGGCACGGCGTGCCGCTGATCGTGGACAACACCGTGGCGTCGCCGATCCTGCAAAAGCCGATCGCGTTCGGGGCCGACATCGTGGTGGAATCGCTCACCAAGTTCATGGGCGGCCATGGCACCACCATGGGCGGGGCCATTATCGACGGCGGTCAATTCGACTGGGCGGCGAACGCGGCGCGCTTTCCGGCCTTTAGCGAGCCGGACGCCTCCTACCACGGCCTGAGCTACACCGGTCACTTCGGGCAAACCGCCTTCGTGGCGCGCTGCCGAAGCGTTTACCAGCGCACCACCGGGGCCGTGCTGGCTCCGCTCAGCGCCTTCATGCTCCTGCAAGGCATCGAAACCGTGGCGCTGCGGGTGGAGCGGCACGTCGAGAACGGCGCCGCGGTGGCGGCTTATCTTCGACGAGACCCCCGGGTCGAGTGGGTCAACTACGCGGGCTTTCCGGACCACCCCGACCACGCGCGCGTGCAGAAATATCTCGGCGGGCGGGCTTCGTCCCTGCTCACCTTCGGGGTCAGGGGCGGGCTGGAAGGCGGCAAGCGGTTCTACGACGCGCTCCGCCTCGTCAAGCGGCTGGTCAACATCGGCGACGCCAAATCGCTGGCCTGTCACCCGGCGTCCACCACGCACCGGCAGATGACGGCCTCCGAACAGCGCGGCGCCGGCGTCACGCCCGAACTGATCAGGCTTAGCGTCGGCATCGAGCACATCGCCGACATCCTGGCCGACCTCGACCAGGCGCTCGACGCGGCCGAAAGCGGCCGGGCCGATCTCGGCGCCCGCCGTCTCGCCTCGGAGTAGGTTTCGTGGCGGTGCTGCTCGAGAGCGGTTCTTCAGCAAGCACGGGCGATGCCCGTCCCCCGAGCCGTGCCGATGGCCCGCCGGATCGCCCCTGTCTCGAGATCGGCCTCGTCAACAACATGCCGGACGGGGCGCTCCAGGCAACCGAGCAACAATTCACCGCCCTGCTCGGCGCGGCGGCGGGCAACGACGTTTCCCTTCGGCTGCACCTTTTCTCCCTTCCGGGCGTGCCGCGCAGCCCGGCGACGCGCGCCGCCATGGCGGGCACCTATTCCAGCCTCGACACCCGAACGCAGCGGCCGCTCGACGCCTTGATCGTGACCGGGTGCGAGCCCCGCGCATCCCGCCTGACAGAGGAACCCTATTGGGCCGACATCACGGCCCTCGTGGACTGGGCCGGTGCCAACACCCGGTCCACGGTCTGGTCCTGCCTCGCCGCCCACGCGGCGGTGCTCCATCTCGACGGCATCGAGCGCCGGCGGCTTCCCGGCAAGCTTTCCGGCGTGTTCGAATGCCAGGCCGCGGCCGACCATCCGCTGCTCGCCGGCGCGGCCCGTCCCCCTCTCGTTCCCCACTCGCGCTGGAACACGCTGGACGAGGAGGCGCTCGCGGCGAGCGGCTACACGGTGCTGACCCGCTCACCCGAAATCGGCGTCGACCTGTTCATCCGGGATGGGCGAAGCGCCTTCGTGTTCCTGCAAGGCCATCCCGAATACGGCGCCGACGCCATCGCGCGCGAATACCGCCGCGACGTCGCGCGCTTCCTGCGCGGCGAACAAGGCGGCTATCCGTGTTCGCCCAGGCATTATTTCGATCCGGCCGTCGAGGACGCGCTGGCCGCCGTGGAAGCCGTGGCGCTCGCCGACCGCCGACGCGTCGGCCTGCGCGACCTGCCGCGGGCCTTCACGCCGCGCTCCGGCCTGGCCGATCGCTGGCGGGCCACGGCCGTGGCGTTCTATAGGAATTGGCTGACATCGATGGTGAGCAACCGACGCTAGATAACCGCGCGGATCAGAGCCGGATCGCCAGGAAACGCCGCTCGGTCCCTTCCAGCGACAGTGCCGTCAATACGCCGCTCGCGAAGGCCTTGGTGTCGATGTTGATGCCGTTCGGCCGCACCTCGGGGGAGCGGACCGGGGTATGGCCGTGCACGACGACCTTGCCGAAATCGTGGTCGGATTTCAGGAACCCGTCCCGGATCCACATCAGGTCCTCCTCGCTCTGCTCGTCCAAGGGAACGCCGGGACGGGCCCCGGCGTGGCAGAAGAAGTAATCCCCGGCCGTGCAACTGATCGCGGTTCGCTCCAGGAAGGCCCGGTGCTCGGGAGGGATCGCGGCGCGGAGCGCGTCGCGCAACGGTTCGGGATCGAGCCGCGACAGGTCCCCTAGGTCGAGACCGTAGGATTGGAGCGTGGCGTCGCCGCCCAGCTTCTGAATATAGGCGAGCTCCCCTGTCCCGCGAAGGAACTGGCCGAAAACATCCTCGTGGTTGCCCCGCAGGGTCACGATCGGGGTCGGGAAGTCGTTCCGTCGCAGCCGCTCGATCACCGCCCGCGACGCCGGGCCGCGATCGATGTAATCGCCCAAAAAGATCGTCACCGGCTCGGGGCTGGGGCTCGCCCGAAGGTCGTTGCCGATCGTTTCGGCCAGCTTGCCGAGCAGGTCCGCCCTGCCGTGAATGTCGCCGACCGCGTACACGCGCATCCCGGCCGGCACCGACGGTGCCCAGCGGGGCGACGTCGCAGTTTTGTTAGGCTTGGTGTCGAACCAAGGCATCATGGCACTCCATCGCGTCCGGCATCATCGGGCCGAGCGCAAGCTGATCGACTGCGGACGGGTGCCGACAGTGTTGGTTTCACTCGCCCCGTCCAACGCCTTGCGGTAGCTTGACGTGAAGCGCTCCTCAGAAGCGCGCACGCCGATTGCATGGTCGCCCCGACCATGCGTCGTCTACCGGTGAGGAACAAACATGAACAAGGTGATTATTTCAGGGCTGGCGCTGTTGGCCGTGGCATTTGGCCCAGGCGGACAGGCCCGGGCGGCGGACCCGGACAGCTGCAAGACCGTGAAATTCTCGGACGTGGGATGGACCGACATCACAGCCACCACGGCAGCCACCTCGGCGGTGTTGAAGGCGCTCGGCTACGCCCCCCACGTCGACGTTCTCTCGGTTCCGGTGACCTACACGTCGATGCACAACAAGCAGATCGACGTTTTCCTGGGCAATTGGATGCCAACCATGGAGGCCGACCGCAAGCCCTACGT
>CALMOK010000312.1:0-8906 GCA_937871825.1 uncultured Alphaproteobacteria bacterium | reverse complement strand
CGCGCCGGGGAAGCCGATGGCGACCCAGGCTTTCATGTCCTTGTTGCCGCCGTAGATCGGGTCCGCGTAGAAGCCCTGCCGGGTGTGGGTGACGAGCAGCGGCAGGAAGTCGAGCTCGGTCTCGGTCGAGGTCTGCTGCAGCGCCGGCTCGGTCGACACGGGGCCGGCGAGGCCGGTCGACACCGTCGACGTCGTGGGGGCCAACCTGCAAGGGGCCAAATACACCCTCGCGGTCCCCGATTACTTGTACGAGGCCGGGCTCAAGTCCTTCAAGGACATCGGCAAGTTCAAGGACCAGCTCGGCGGCAAGATCTACGGCATCGAGCCGGGCAACGACGGCAACCGGCTGATCCTCGACATGGTCAAGGACGACAAGTTCGGCACCAAGGGGTTCGAGCTCGTCGAGTCCAGCGAGCAGGGCATGCTGTCCCAGGTCGAGCGCGCCACCAAGCGGCACGAGCCCATCGTCTTCCTGGGGTGGGAACCCCATCCGATGAACACGAAATTCAAGATCAACTACCTGAACGACGGCGACGACGTGTTCGGGGCCAATTTCGGCGGCGCCACCGTTTTCACCAACACGCGCGCGGGCCTCGCCAAGGACTGCCCCAACCTCGGCAAGCTGCTGGACAACCTGAAGTTCACGCTTGGGATGGAAAACCAGATCATGGGGTCGATCCTGTTCGACAGCCAGGAACCCGACAAGGCGGCGACCGACTGGCTGAAGCAGAACCCCGCCGTGCTCGACGGCTGGCTGTCGGGCGTGAGCACGGCCGACGGCAAGCCCGGCGCGGACGCCGTGAAGAAAAGCCTCGGGCTGTGACGATCCCGGCGAGGCCGATCGTTCGCCGATCCTGCCTCGCCACTTGACCAGCAGGGCGGGAGAGCGCGGGAACACGAGCCCGGCCTTCCCGCCCGGCGCCCCTTGACCAGACCGATCCCATGAGGGAGCCGCATGGATCAGCTCACACAAGCCATCATCGGCCATAAGATACCGATCGGCTTCTGGTTGAACGCCGCGATGAACGGGCTCAAGGACGGGGCTGGCGCGCTCTTCGACGCGGTGTCCGACACGTTGAGCTTCCTGATCGACCGCACCGCCGAAACGGTCTCCGCCGTGCCGCCCCTGTTGTTCTGCCTGCTGGTGGCGGCCTTGGCCTACGGGCTGCGCCGCTCCTGGGGCATCGTCGCCTTCGCGGTGATCGCCCTCGTGTTCATCCTGAACCAGGGGTACTGGAAGGACACCATCATCACGCTGGTGATCACCTTCTACGCGACCCTCGCCTCCATGGCGATCGGCGTCCCCATCGGCATCGCGGCGGGCCACCGCGGCTGGCTCGCCAAGGCGCTCCGGCCGATGCTCGACCTGATGCAGACCCTGCCGACCTTTGTTTACCTGATCCCCATGCTGTCGCTGTTCGGCCTTGGCGTCGTGCCGGGCATCATTGCCACCGTGATCTTCGCCGTGCCGGCCCCCATCCGCATGACGCAGCTCGGCATCTCGTCGGTTCCCCTGCCGTTGCGGGAAGCCGGAGAGGCTTTCGGGGCGACGCGCTGGCAGTTGCTCACCAAGGTCGAGCTGCCGCACGCCCTGCCGGCCATCATGGAAGGGCTGACGCAATCCATCATGTTGGCGCTGTCGATGTCGGTGATCGCCACCATGGTGGGGTCTGGCGGCCTTGGAGTGCCCGTTCTGCGCTCGCTCAACCAGGTGCGCCCCGCCATGGGGTTCGAGGCCGGCATCGCCATCGTACTGGTTGCCGTGCTGCTCGACCGGGTCTTCCGGCGCCCGGCCCAGACGGCGAGCCAGGCCCGATGACCGCCATCGAGTTTCGCGGCGTCGACATCGTCTTCGGGCCCCGGCCGAAACAGGCCCTGGCGCTGCTCGACGCCGGACACGCGCGCGACGACATCCTGAAAAGGACCGGCCATGTGATCGGCGTGGCGGGCGCCTCGCTGACGGTGGAACCCGGGGAAATATGCGTCCTGATGGGCTTGTCGGGTTCGGGCAAGTCGACCCTGCTGCGCGCCGTCAACAGGCTCAACAGGCCGGCGCGCGGCGCCGTCCTGGTGAGGCACGAGGGGCGGGTCGTCGACGTGACGACCTGCGACGGCGCGACGCTCCGCGCCCTACGGGCGCGCGGGGTCGCCATGGTGTTTCAGCAGTTCGCCCTCCTGCCTTGGCGAACCGTGCGCGACAACGTCGGGTTCGCCCTCGAGATGCGCGGAACCAAGCGGGCCGACACGCGTCGCATCGTCGACGAAAAGCTCGACATGGTGGGCCTGACGCCCTGGGCGGAGAAATACGCCCACCAGCTTTCGGGCGGCATGCAGCAGCGGGTCGGCCTCGCCCGCGCCTTTGCGACAGATGCCGACATCCTGCTGATGGACGAGCCATTCTCGGCGCTTGATCCGCTGATCCGCAGCAAGCTGCAGGACGAACTGCTGGAACTCCAGGCCCGCCTGAAAAAGACCATCCTCTTCGTCAGCCACGACCTCGACGAGGCCATCAAGCTGGGCAACCGCATCGTCATCATGGAAGGTGGCCACATCATCCAGGCCGGCACCGTGCAGGACATCGTGCTGCGGCCGGCCACCGACTACGTCGGCGCGTTCGTGCGGCACGTCAATCCACTGACGGCCCTGCGGGCTCCCGCCTTCATGCTGCCGATCGACGCCGTTCCGCGCGACGGGGCGACCTTGTTGCTGAACGACGCCCGGCCGCTTCGCTTGACGCTGGATGGCGCGGGATGCCTGTCGGGCGCCCATCACGGGGAAACAATCGCGCGCGTTCGAAGCATGTCGGGAATCGCGGACCCGCCACACCTCGAAACCGACCTGATCCTGGCGGAGCCCGACCTGCCCTTGCACCAAGCGGTAACGCTGCGCCACAAGCACCGCTGCCCGATCATGGTGACCGACCCGGCGGGCGTGGCCGTCGGCGTGATCGGCGAGACCGAAATCCTGCGGGCGCTGGCGCGCGCCTGACGCCCGCCGCCGGGTTTGCCTGCAGACCTACTCCGGGATTGGTCGACAGACGACGGTCACCAAGCCGTGTAGCCGCCGTCGGCCAGCACGATCGAGCCGGTCATCAGGCTCGACGCCTCGGAAGCCAGGAACAGGATCACGGAGGCGATCTCCTTTGGCTGTCCCATGCGGTGCATCGGCGTCATCTCAAGCCAGGTGTCCAGTGCCCCGTCGATATGCCCGCCGAAGCTCGTCATCGGCGTTTCGATATAGGTCGGGGCGACCGAATTGATCCGCACGCCACGCTGGCCCCATTCCGCCGCGAGGGAACGCGTCAGGTGGTGAACCGCGGCCTTCGAGGCGTTGTAATAGGCCTGTGGCTGCGGCTTGTTGACGATGAAGCCCGACATCGAACCCACCGTCACAACCGTGCCGTGGCCGCGGGTCAGCATGTGCCGGCCGAAATCGCGGCAGCACCAGAAAACGCCGTGCAGGTTGACGTCGATCACGTTGAGCCAGCGCTCGTCCTCGGTGTCCTCGCCCTTGACGCCCGAGCGGGCGATGCCGGCGTTGGCCACCAGGATGTCGACCGCGCCATGATCGGCGTTCAGCGTGTCAGCCGCTTTCCTGACATCGTCCGGCTTGGTGACGTCGAGCTCGATCATGGCGGCGTCGAAGCCGGCTCCCTTGAGCTCGACCTGGCTTTGCCGGGCGGCGTCGCCGAGCAGGTCGGCCACGATCACCTTGGCGCCGGCCTCGGCGAGCGCGTGGCAAGTCGCCAATCCGATCGCCCCACCGCCGCCGGTCACGATCGCGGTCTTACCCTGAAGTCGGAAGAGGTCGAGATACATACGTTTAATGTCCCTTGCCGGCGACAGGGGCGCGGCGCAACGGCGTCATGGCCATCTCGTCCGACCCGAACAGGTTGGCCTCGGTCGTGATAACGGCCAGCTTCACCCGATCGCCCACATGCACCGACCCGCTGCCGGCGAGCTTGACCGTGACGAGGATCTTATCACCGATTTCCACGTAGACGAGGGTTTCTCCGCCGAGTTGCTCGACCACTGCCACGGTTCCCGACAGCGGGCCGTCGTCGGAGAGCGTCAGGTGTTCGGGCCGCAGGCCGAGCGTCGCGGCGCTGCCCGGAGTCGCCACGGCTGTCGGCGCCACCGGAATGAAGATCTCGCCGCCGCCCGGTGCCACCACGGTGGCGCCGTTCGCGCCGGCGGATTTCATCACCACGGGCGTGAGGTTCATCTTGGGCGAGCCGATAAACCCCGCCACGAAGACGTTGGCCGGGAAATGGTAGAGTTCGAGCGGGGTGCCGACCTGTTCGATGCGCCCGGCCCGCAGCACCACGATGCGGTCCGCCATCGTCATGGCCTCGATCTGGTCATGGGTGACGTAGATCATGGTGGTGGCGAGTTCGGTATGGAGCCGGGCAATCTCGATTCGCATCTGCACCCGCAGCGAGGCGTCAAGATTCGAGAGCGGCTCGTCGAACAAGAACACCTTGGGCTGCCGCACGATGGCGCGGCCGATGGCGACGCGTTGGCGCTGGCCGCCCGACAACTGGCCGGGCTTGCGGTCGAGCAGTTTTTCGAGCTGCAGGATCTTGGCGGCGCCCATGACTTTGGCGTCGCGCTCGGCCTTGGGGATACCGGCGAGCTTCAAGGCGAAGCCCATGTTGTTCTCGACCGTCATGTGGGGATAAAGCGCGTAGGATTGGAACACCATGGCGAGCCCGCGCGCGTCGGGCGGCACGTCGTTGGCGACCGCGCCGTCGATGCGCAATTCACCCGCGCTGATGTCCTCCAGGCCGGCGATCATGCGCAGCAAGGTCGATTTTCCGCAGCCGGACGGGCCGACGAAGACGACGAATTCCTTGTCCTGGATGGCGAGGTCGACACCCTGGATGATCGACACGTCGCCGTAGGACTTCTTGACGTTACTCAATGCAACTGTGGCCATATCAGATCGATCCTACTTGACGGCACCAAAGGTCAGGCCACGAACGAGTTGTCGCTGGGTGAGCCAGCCAAAAACCAGGATGGGGGCGATCGCAAGGAGCGAAGCCGCCGAAAGCTTGGCCCAGAACAGGCCTTCCGGGCTCGAGAAGCTGGCGATCAACTGCGTCAGGGGCGCGGCGTTGGAGGCCGTCAGGTTGATGCTCCAAAACGCCTCGTTCCAGCTCAGAATGATCGACAGCAGGGCCGTGGACATCACGCCGGGGAGCGACAGGGGCAGCAAGAGCAGGAGAAGCTGCTGGCCAGGCCCGGCGCCGTCCATGCGGGACGCCTCGAGGATCTCCTTCGGAACCTCACGAAAGAAGGAATACAGCATCCACACGACGATCGGCAGGTTCATCAACGTGTAGATGATGACGATGCCCGTCTTGGTATCGAGCAACCCAGTCGTCCGAAAGATCAGGTACATCGGCACAAGCACGCCCACCGCCGGCATCATCTTGGTGGACAGCATCCACATCAGGAGGTCCTTGGTCTTGCGCGTCGGGTAGAACGACATGGCGTAGGCCGCCGGCATGGCGAGCAGCAGGCAGCAGATCGTCGAGCCAACCGACTCGATGACGCTGTTGTAGACCGCCTGGAAATAGTTCACCCGGTCGCCCACCGCCGTGTAGTTCTCCAGCGTTGGCGTGAAGAACAGCCTGGGCGGGGTTTGGACGGCGTCGATCTCCGTCTTGAAGGAGGTGATCGCCATCCAGATGATCGGAAAGAAAATCAGGAACGCGACGCCCCACCCCACGAAGGTCATGACGATCTTGGTTCGCGGCTTGGTCATGGTGGCTGCGCCTCACGAGTCGAGATTGCGGGCGACGGTGCGCACCAAGAAGAAGGCCACGACGTTGGCCACCACGATGGCGATGACGCCGCCGGCCGATCCGCCCCCGATGTCGAACTGCAGCAGCGCCGTCTTATACACCAGGTAGGGAAGGTTGGTGGTCGCGTCCCCCGGGCCGCCGCTGGTTGTCACCAGGATTTCGGCGAAGATCCCCAGCAGGAAGATGGTTTCGATCATCACCACGATGGTGACGGGCCTGGCGAGATGCGGCAGCACGACGTGCCGGAAGCGGGCCAAGGCCTTGGCGCCGTCCATGCGGGCCGCTTCGATCTGCTCGCGATCCAGCGACTGCATGGCGGTGAGCAGGATCAGGGTCGCGAAGGGCACCCACTGCCAGGCCACGATGATGCCAACCGAGGTCAGGGGCAGGTCGCTGAACCAAACCACCGGATCAAGGCCGATCGAGCGGGCGAAATAGGCGAAGAGGCCGTTGACGGGGTCCATCAGCAGGTTCTTCCAAACCAGCGCCGCCACCGTCGGCATGACGAAGAAAGGGGCGATGACGAACAAGCGGGCCGCGCCCTGGCCGTAGAACTCCTGGTCGAACAGAACGGCGAACAGCGTGCCGAGCAGGACGGTCGTCAGCAACACGCCGCCCACCAGCAGGAAGGTGTTGAGCAGCGCGGTCGCCAGCGCCGGATCCCTGAGCAGGTACAGGTAATTCCCAAAGCCCGCGAAGCCCGTGCTGGTCGGGTCCGTGAGGTTGTAATTGAGGACCGAGAACCACAGCGTGAGGGCCAGCGGCACGATCATCCAGACCAGAAGTACGCCGATGCTGGGCCAGACGAGTGGCCGGGTGTCGACGCCCCGCTTGCTTCGACGGACCTTTTCGAGTTTCGGAGCCACGTCGCGCGCTAGGGAAGATGACGTCATCGCAGCCCTCGAGAATGATGGTCAGGGATCGAGCCGGTCGCGAACTGCCCGGCGAAGGGTTCCGCGACGGCGGTGCCCATGGATGGCCGACCGCCGGCCTTCATGCCGCGGCGAACCCCGGACGCACGCCGCAGGGCTTTGACGACGAGCCGTCGGGGCCCGTTCCGGTTCGATCGGGAAAGGCCGGGGCGGGCGGGCCGTCGATGATTTTGCAAACAGGGGTCAGCGTCGTCTCGACCGATCCAAAGAACGGATCCGCCACAAGGGCCGACACCGCCACCTCGCATCGACGCGCATAACGCATGAACTCCCCCCAAGGTGATCGTTGCTTAATTGCTCACCGTTGGAGCAAAAGCTCGACTGTGGGGCACCCTTTGTCAAGCGGTATTTGGAAGGGCGACGCGGGGGGAAGCAGGCCGTTTGGCGATGGCGGAGCATCCTTGTTCGAGCAGCAGCGCGGCGGTCCGCTCGTCCGTCACGAGCGCGGTGGCGAAGCCGCCCCGCAGCGCGGCCGTGAGGGCGGGCAGCTTACGCTGTCCGGAGGCGACAAGGAGCACGTCGCGGCGCGGGTGGGCGATGATCGGCAAGGCCGTCAGCCGGGCCGTGACGTCGTTGTGGATGACGGCGCCCTGACGGTCGAAGCTGCGGCTCATCAACTCGCCGACGGCGCCATCGCCTTGAAGCTCCGCCATCTCGGCGGCGTTCACGAAGCCGTCCACCAGGATCGGGGCCTGGTCGCCGATGCTCCCGACGCCGAGCACGACCACATCGGCCGCTTCGTATAGCTCCGACACGGTCCGGTAGCCGCGTTGCGCCCGCAGCAGGTCGGCCTCGGCCCGGGTGTCGGTGATCACCGGCAGCGGCAGCGGATAGCATTGCGCGCCGACCCGGTCCGACAGCCGCATCGACACGTCGTAGGGGCTGGCCTTGCCGTCACGGCTGAGATTGCCGACCACCGACACGATCCGATGTTCCGGGCGACACATCGACGGCATCTGGCGGACGAGTTCGCAAAGGGTGCGTCCCGTTCCAAGGGCCACCACCTTCGGCTCACGCGGGGTCAGGTAGGCCTCGACACGTTGCGCCGCCAGGATGGCGACGCCAAGCCGGTTGTCGGGATCGGCGCCCGCGCTGGGGGAAACCTCGCAAACCTGCAGCCCGAACCGGTCCCGCAACCGCTCGGCGAGCTCGATGGATTTCAGCAGGGGATGGTCGAGGCGGAACTTGATCAGGCCCTCGCTGATCGCGAGGGCGACCAGCCGTTGCGCGTTGGGGCGCGACACCTTGAGTTCCGTGGCGATCTCGTCCTGGGTGCGGCGGCGGATGTAGTACAGCCATGCGGCCCGAGCGGCCTGGTCGAGCCGCTTGCTTTTCGCGTCCTGCGGTCGATCGTTCAAAGGGCGCGCCTCGCCGCATGGGCGGGCGGGGCGCCATCTCCTGAAACAACGCGATCTCGACCTGTCATGACCTCGAACTCTCAGGAGGCGCCGCGCCGCGTGTTCGCCGGCGACAGCGGCCAGCAGGGCGAGCGGTTTGGGGGTAGGCCCGTCCGGCGGGGCGGGCGGCAAACCCCGCGAGCAAGCGCCATTCGGCCGCGAGGGTCAAGTCCGCCGTGCGGCCGACGGCTTGGCCTCGTCCCCCATGAGGTGCAGCACGATCGAGCGACGGTGCGGGCGGGTCCGGTGTTCGAACAGGTAGATCCCCTGCCACGTCCCAAGCACCAGCCGGCCGTTGTCCAACGGGATGGACAGGTGGGTTTGCGTGAGGGCCGCCCGCAGATGGGCCGGCATGTCGTCGGGTCCCTCGTCGTTATGGACGTAGCGGTTCGCGCTTTCGGGGGCGATCGCCTCGAAATAGCGGGCGATGTCGCCGCGCACCGTGGGATCGGCGTTCTCTTGGATCAGCAGGGACGCCGAGGTGTGGCGGCAGAAGACCGTCAGCAGGCCGGTGGTCAGCCCCTGCTCACCGGTCCAGGCCGCGACGGGCGCGGTGATCTCGTAAAGGCCCTTGCCGTTTGTTGCCTGGGACAGATGGTGAAGCGCCTGACGCATGATAAACCTCCCGAGACGGATGCCGCCGCGAAGCGCGACCGCCGGCAACTGCCGCCGGTCAACAAGGAGGAAAGCGGGATGTTTCTCGGAATCGACATCGGTACCACGTCGGTGAAAACCGTTCTGGTGGACGCCGACCAGACGGTGCTGGGA
>CALMOK010000311.1:6918-15445 GCA_937871825.1 uncultured Alphaproteobacteria bacterium | reverse complement strand
GCGCGGCCGCCAGCATCGCCGCCATCATGGGCGGATGTTCGACGGACGCCTCGCGTTTGTCCGATCCTTTCACCAATCCCTTCTCGTCGGCGTCCAACGAGCCAGTCAGTTCGACCCCGAGCCGCGTTCACGGAACGGCGCTGGGACGCTCGCCCCCGGTGGTCAGCCAAGCCCTGCCGCCCCGCAGCAATGCGGTGGCCAGTGTCGAGCCGCTCCGCCCGCGCCTGACGACCGCCTCCAACGCGCCGATCAGCCGTGAAACGACCGGTTCCATCGAGCCCGCGCCCGTCCGCACCGCTGCCGGTGCGTCCTACGGTGGTTGGACGTCGAGCGGCGGAGTGGCGGTCACCGTGGGTGAAGGCGATACGGCCGAAACGCTGTCCAAGCGCTATGGCGTCCCGCCGGCGGCACTGCTGCAAACCAACGGTTATCGCACGGCGGCCGAGGTGCGCCCCGGTCAGCGGATGACCATCCCGGTCTACAACGCCGTCGCGGCGGCCCAGCACGCCGCGCCGCCAGCGCCGGTTGCCTACAAGGCGGAACCCAAGCCGGCCCGTGTGGCCATGGCGGCGCCCACGCCGCGCGAACCGCCGCCCGAGCCCAAGAGGTTCGCCGCCAAGGCCGCGCTGCTGAAAGTTAAGCCTGAGCATGTGGCGGCAGCGACCAAGCCGGTTGCTCCCGCGAAACCCGCCGCCGAGCCCGCCAAGGCGGCGCGCGTCGCCGCCGTGGTGCCGAAGGCCGAGCCCAAGCTCAAGCCGGACCCCAAGCTCGTCGCCTTGCCCCAGAAAGCCGCCGATGCCCGCGTCGCCGCCGTGCCGGCCAAAGCCGCACCGAAAGCCGCCCCGGTGCGGACCGCGTCGCTCGCTCCGACGGCCGTCGCCGCCAGCCCGGAGCCGGTTGCCGCGCTGCCCGTCAAATCCGTCCCAGCGCAGGCCGCCCCGCGTCAACCCGATCCCGCCCCGACCGCAAGCATCGCTCCAGCCGCCGAAGCTTTCCCCGTGGCGAGCGCGTCCGGCAACCCCGAGTTCCGCTGGCCGGCGCGCGGCCGCATCATCCAGGGGTTCAAGGGTGGATCGAGCGGCAACGACGGCATCAACATCGCGGTTCCCGAGGGAACGGCCGTCAAGGCGGCCGAAACCGGCACGGTCGCCTATGCGGGCAGCGAATTGAAGGGCTACGGCAACCTCGTGCTGATCCGTCATCCGAACGGCTTCGTGACGGCCTACGCCAACAACGGCGAGATCGACGTGAAGCGCGGCGATCAGGTCAAGCGCGGCCAGACGATCGCGAAATCCGGTCAGTCGGGCAACGTGTCGTCGCCGCAACTGCATTTCGAGCTCCGCAAGGGCGCGACGCCGGTCGACCCCACGAGCTACCTCGCCGGGCTCTGAGGCGGTACTTTTCTAGCTGTAACGAAATCGGGGCCATGAGCTTCAGGCGATGGCCCCCCACCCAAGCTTTCCGGGTTCCGCGAGACACGAAGCCCGGAAAGCCAATCGAAGGCGGCAGGTCCAAGGAAAGGCCTGCCGCCTTCCGCATTCAACAGGGCGGCGGCCCAGGCCTCAGGGGCTTTCGATCCGCACACGCAGGCGGCCCGCCAGGTCCTGGATGAACTGCCACGCGGTGCGGCCCGACCGCGCTCCACGCGTCGTCGACCACTCGAGGGCCTCGGCGGTCAGCTGGGCCTTTGGCATGGCGAGCCCGAAGGCGGACGCGTAGCCGTCCACCATGTCGAGATATTCGTCCTGCGAACATTTGTGAAAGCCGAGCCAAAGCCCGAAGCGGTCGCTGAGCGAAACCTTTTCCTCCACGGCCTCGCCCGGGTTGATGGCGGTCGCGCGCTCGTTGTCCATCATGTCGCGCGGCAGCAGATGCCGGCGGTTCGACGTGGCGTAGAACAGGACGTTGTCGGGACGGCCCTCGATGCCGCCCTCCAGCACCGCTTTCAGCGACTTGTACGAGGTGTCGTCGCCATCGAACGACAGGTCGTCGCAGAACAGCAGAAAGGCGTGGGGCGCTTCCCGCAGCAGCGACATCAGTGTCGGGAGCGTGCCGACGTCCTCACGGTGGATCTCGATCAGTTTCAGTCGCGCCCGCCCACCCGAAGCGTTGACGCTCGCGTGGACCGCCTTGACCAGGGACGACTTGCCCATGCCGCGAGCGCCCCAAAGGAGCGCGTTGTTGGCGGGCAGGCGCTCGGCGAAACGCGTCGTGTTGTCGACCAACTGGTCGCGAACGCGGTCGATCCCGCGCAGCAGCCGCAAGTCGACCCGGCTGACATGGTCGACCGGAACCAGCTCCAAGGTGGAGGCCGACCACACGAAGGCGTCGGCCGCCTCGAAATCCGGCTTTGGCGGATGCGGCGGCGCCATGCGCTCCAGGGCTGCGGCCACGCGTTCCCACGCGGCGAGGAGGGTTGGATCGATTGGGGACATGGGCTGGTTCAATCGCGTTTTGCGGAAGCCGCGTCGGCGCCGCGCGTGGTCAGCGGATGAGGAAGGTGTCCATCAATCCCTTGCCTTTGATGTCCATCGGCGGCAGGGCGTCATAGGTGTAGCGATCGCCAAGGGCGGCCTTGGTGGCCTCGGTGATGTGAACGCGGCCCGGCTCCCCGTGATGCTCCATCCGGCTCGCGATGTTCACCGTGTCGCCCCACACGTCATAAACGAATTTGTGGGTTCCGATGATGCCGGCGACGACAGGGCCGGTATGCATGCCGAGCCGCACGTCGAGTGGTTCGCCCAGCGCGTGGCTGACATCGCGGACGATGGCCGGCATGCGCATCGCCATGTCGGCGACGGCCGCAGCGTGATCGGTCCGGACCTCCGGCAATCCCCCCGCCACCATATAGGCGTCCCCGATCGTCTTGATCTTTTCCAACCCGTTCTGGGTGGCCAGCTTGTCGAATGCGGAGAAGATCCCGTTGAGGAAGTCCAGCGTCTTGCCCGGGGTCAGCCGCCCGGCTAGCGCCGTGAAGCCGACGAGATCGCAAAACAAGATCGACACGTCGGCGTAATGATCGGCGATCGTCGTCTCGCCGGCACGGAGCCGTTCGACGATGGAGGCCGGCAGGACGTTGCGGAGCAGGCTTTCCGAACGTTCCTGCTCGGTCCTCAGTCGCGCCGCGATGGCGGTCTCGCGATCGCGAAGAAGCTTGCGCTCGAGCGCCGCGTTGATGCGGGCGCGAAGCAGGATGGGATCGAGCGGCTTCGACAGGAAATCGTCGGCGCCGGCCTCGATACAGCGAACCGCGCCATCGACCTCCTCCATGGCTGAAATCATGATCACGGGCACCAGCCGCGTGGCCTCGCTCGACCGGACATGCCGCAGCACGTCGATGCCGTTGACCCCCGGCATGATGAGGTCGAGCAGGATGAGGTCGAACCGTCCGCTTTCAAGCAGGTGGAGCGCCGCTTCGCCCGACTCGCAGCCTTCCACGACGTGCCCGTCGCGGGCGAGGCGCCGGGAAAGGAGATCGAGGTTCGACACGTTGTCGTCGACCACCAAGATGCGGCCGGTGACCATCGTCTGCAACTCGGGCTGGTCGAACAGCACGGCGCGGATCGCTTCCACGGATTGCGCCACGTCCGGCGTGTCGGCGTCGACCTGTTCGGGGTCGACCATGGAGGCGCCCTGGCGTCGCAGGAGGTCCACCATGTCGTCGATCTGCTCAAGCAGGTGCCGCGCGGCCTCGACCATGCCGTCGATCGTCTCGGCGAAAGCCGGGCGGCTGCTTTCACGCGCTTCCTCACTCAGCAATCCGCCATATCCAACGATCACCGTAATGGGGGTGCGAAGGTCGTGACGAAGCTCGCTCGACATCGCCTCGATCTCCTGGTCGGGTAAGGACAGGGCCCGGCTCGACCCTTCCAGAAGGCCGGCCACGAGCCGGTTCAACTGATCGCTCGCCAGCTTGATCTTCTCGAGATCACCCATCCAGCCATCGAACCCGTCCCGCCGCGCGTCTTCAAGCAGCAGGTCGACGAAACCGGCCAGGACGTGCACCGGCGTTTCGAATTCCGCCCGAACAAACGAGGCGAGCGCCCGAGCGACCTTGTCGTCGTTCTCCACGGCTGTCGGGGTGGCGGTTTGCTGGTTCATCCTGTGTCGATCACCCTCAACTTCGACCGATTATTACACGCGGTTCGGCATCTTCGTCGACCAGCCGGATACGGCGTAAGTTCCAGGTAGGGCACACTCGTCGCAAAACTATGTCGAACAAGGAAACCCGTTCAACACGCAAGGCCAAGCCCGCTTGCCTCGTGCCGCGAGGCCGCGTAGGTCGGGCGCGACCAACAGGCGATCAGGACATCCTATGCCATCACCGCGAACCCCGCTCGTTGCCGGCAATTGGAAGATGCACGGCCTTTCGTCCGCGCTGTCCGAACTGGCCGTCATCGCCGAGGGCGTTGCGCGTGGCGCGGCCGGGCGGGCATCGTGCGCGATTTGTCCTCCGGCCACCCTGTTGGCCAAGGCCGTCGAGATTGCCGGGCCTGATCTGGCGATCGGCGGGCAGGATTGTGCCCCGCGAGTCTTTGGCGCCCATACGGGAGACCTTTCCGCCGAAATGCTGAACGATGCCGGCGCCCGTTACGTCATCGTCGGTCATTCGGAACGCCGCGAGAACCATGGCGAAACCGACGCCCTCGTGCTGGCCAAGGCCGAAGCCGCATTTCGCGCCGGCCTGACGGCGATCCTTTGCGTCGGCGAAACCCGCGACGAGCGCGACGCCGGCCGGGCATTCGACGTCGTGGGCCGCCAAGTCGAACATTCGGTGCCGCCGGCCAGTACGGCGGACAACCTCGTCTTGGCTTACGAGCCGGTGTGGGCCATTGGTACTGGTCTCGTGCCAACTGTGGACGACGTCGCCGCCATGCATCAATTTCTGCGCGAGCGGCTGCAGACGCTGCTTCCGGACGGCGGGGCGGGCGTGCGGATCCTTTACGGCGGGTCGGTGAAGCCCGACAACGCCGCTGCGCTTCTCGCCATCAACAACGTGGACGGCGCTCTGGTCGGCGGCGCAAGCCTGAAGGCGATCGACTTTCTGGCGATCGCGGCCAGTTATCGCTGAGGTGCCACCTCGTGGACGCCTGAATTGTTTGCTTAGCCTTATCCATGGTGTAGAACCCGCGCCGAGACCTGCCCTGGGCTACGACCAGCGGCATCCGTCCGCCGTGAACCGGCCTGCGTTTTGAGCGTCCGTCATGCAAACCGTCCTGATCGCCTTCCACCTGATGATCGTTGTCGCGCTCGTCGCCAGCGTGCTTCTGCAACGGTCGGAAGGCGGCGCCCTCGGCGTGGGCGGCGGCGGAGGCTTCATGACGGGCCGCGGTCAGGCCAATGCCTTGACGCGTGCCACGGCCATCCTGGCGGGATTGTTCTTCCTGACGAGCCTGTCGTTGTCGATCCTGGCCAGCTATGGCCGGGCGCCGACGTCGATCATCGATACGGCCGTTCCGCAGAACACCGCTGTGCCGGCTCCGGCTACGGGCGGCTCCCCCCTTGACCAGTTGAAGCGGTTGGAAGAGCAGAGGACGCCCACTGCTCCAACGACCCCGGCTGTTCCGGCCACGCCTGCCGTCCCCGAGGCGCCGAAGTCGCAATAAGACCGCCTCCTCGCGCCTTTCATCTGTCGGTCGAGGGGTTGCTCGCGCTTTGGTCCGAGTCGGTCTTAAAGGCTTGGCCGCCCGCTGCCGAGCCCGCCGCGACGATGCGGTTTGTTCTCGTCAAATCGCAAAAAGTTGGATAAGGGTGAAACCCCATGGCGCGGTATATCTTCATCACCGGCGGCGTGGTCTCTTCCCTGGGAAAAGGCTTGGCGTCTGCGGCACTCGGGGCCTTGCTCCAGGCGCGCGGCTACACGGTCCGCCTTCGTAAACTTGACCCCTACCTCAATGTCGATCCCGGTACGATGAGCCCCTACCAGCATGGGGAAGTGTTCGTCACAGATGACGGCGCTGAGACCGACCTCGACCTCGGCCATTACGAGCGTTTCACCAATCGCCCCGCGACGCGGGACGACAACATCACGGCTGGCCGGATCTACCAGGAGATCATCGCCAAGGAACGGCGTGGCGACTTCCTCGGCGGCACCGTGCAGGTCATCCCGCATGTCACGGGCGCCATCAAGGATTTCGTGCTGGACGGCAACGAGGGCGTCGATTTTACGCTTGTCGAGATTGGCGGCACGGTGGGCGACATCGAGGGATTGCCATTTTTCGAGGCCATCCGTCAGTTGGGGAACGAGCTGCCGCGCGGGCACGCGGTCTATGTTCACTTGACGCTGCTGCCGTTCATTCCGAGCGCCGGCGAGTTGAAGACCAAGCCGACCCAGCATTCCGTCAAGGAACTGCGCTCGATCGGCATCCAGCCCGACATCCTGCTGTGCCGCACCGACCGCGCGATCCCCAGCGAGGAACGACGAAAGCTCGGGCTGTTCTGCAACGTCCGCGAGGATGCCGTCATCGAGGCGCGCGACGTCGAATCCATCTACGACGTGCCCCGTGCCTATCACGCGGCGGGGCTCGACCGGGCGGTTCTGAGCGCGTTCGACATCGAGCCCGCACCCAAGCCCAACATGGCGCGCTGGAATGCCGTGATGGATCGGATCAAGAACCCGGAAGGCGAGGTCACGATCGCCATCGTCGGCAAGTACACCGGGATGAAGGACGCCTACAAATCGCTGCACGAAGCCTTGATGCACGGTGGCCTAGCCAACAAGGTCGACGTCAAGCTCGACTGGATCGAAGCCGAGGTCTTCGAGGGCAGCGATCCGGCGGCGCAACTGGGCCATGTCCACGGCATCCTGGTGCCCGGCGGCTTCGGCCAACGCGGGGCCGAAGGCAAGATCCGGGCGGTGCAGTTCGCCCGCGAGCGGAAGATCCCCTATTTCGGGATCTGCTTCGGAATGCAAATGGCGGTGATCGAGGCCGCCCGCAGCCTCGGCGGCGTTCCAGACGCCAACTCCACCGAGTTCGGCCCCTGCGCCGAACCCGTCGTCGGCCTGATGACCGAATGGATGCGCGGCAACGAACTCGAGCAGCGTGCCCGGGACGGCGATCTCGGCGGCACCATGCGGCTCGGTGCCTACAAGGCCCATCTGCGGGAACGCTCCAAGATCGCCGACATCTACGGCGCAGGTGACATATCCGAGCGCCACCGGCACCGCTATGAGGTGAACACCGCCTACCGTGAACGGCTGGAGCGGGAGGGCATGCAGTTCGCCGGCATGTCGCCGGATGGCCTTCTCCCCGAAACGGTGGAACTCGAGGGCCACCCCTGGTTCATCGGGGTTCAATACCATCCGGAGCTAAAATCGCGGCCCTTCGCCCCACATCCTTTGTTTGCGAGCTTCGTGGCGGCGGCGCTCCATCAATCGCGTTTGGTCTGACCGGGTTGGGCGCTGGACGACCGATCGACCACGTCGTCCTGCCCTGTCGCGATCTGGGCGAGGCGGCGCGCTTCTTCGAGCGTCTCGGCTTCCAGGTCGGGCGGCGTAACCGGCATCCCTGGGGCACCGAGAACCACATCGTCCAATATCCAGGTGCTTTCCTCGAACTGATCGCGTTCGCACAGGATTTCCAGCCGCCGTCGCCGGACGACGATGCTTTCCCCTTTGCCGGCTTTCTCGCCACCAAGGCGGCGAGCGACAGCCCGAGCGCCATGGTGGTGTTGCGATCAGGCGACGCCCATGCCGACGCGGAAGCCTTCGCCCAGTCGGGCATCGGATCGTGGCGAACACTCGAATTCTCGCGCGACACGACGTCGGCGACGGGCGAAGTCAAAACAGTGGCCTTCGGGCTGGCCTTCGCCGAGGCACCGCTCATGCCGGACATCGGTTTCTTCGTCTGCCAGCACCATCGGCCGGAGAATTTCTGGAACGCCGACGCCCAGCGGCATCCGAACGGCGTGCGAACCCTGACCGGTCTCGTGATCGTCGCCGACCGGCCTGGCGATCACGCCGACTTCCTGCACGCGTTCTCGGGTGTGCGGCCGGACACCGTCCGACCCGACCTCCTGGCCTTTCGGACGGGCGATAGCGTTCTCGAGGTGATGACCGTTGAAGGGTTCAGAAGCCGATTCGGCAACGAACGGCTTTTGTGGACTGATAGGGTTGAGCGCTCGCCAGTCTTGGCGGCCATCCGGTTCGGCACCGCTGAAGCACCTGGGACGGGGACGATCATGCGCGCTGCCGGCGGCCAACCCGCCGCCACCGGGAATGGCTGGACGGCTGCCTGGGATGGCTCATCCGGCCCATTGCTGGTTTTCGAAGAAGTCTGAAGCGAAGTCGGCCGATTTGGCGCAATCGCGAGAACCGTTCCCGCTTCCGTTCCGCCGTCACTTCGCTACAAAAGGCGCCATGAACGACCTTATCTTCGACATGGCGCTCTGCACCGTGGTGGCCTGGATGCTGGCCGTGGCCGCGCAGCTGATCGGCCAGCCTGTGATCCTGGCCTATCTCGTGGGAGGCTTCATCCTTGGCCCGTCCGGCTTGTCGTTGATCGGATCGCAGGACGCCATCGCGACG
>CALMOK010000311.1:0-6908 GCA_937871825.1 uncultured Alphaproteobacteria bacterium | reverse complement strand
TCATCGCCGTCATTGTCTCGAAGGAGTTCGTTTCAAGACGCCGGGCGAACAACAGCTCGGCGTCGCCGCCCAACTGATCGGGCAGCCCGTGATCCTGGCCTATCTGGTGGGAGGGTTCATCCTGGGGCCGTCCGGCTTGGCGCTGATCCGCTCGCAGGATGCCATCGCGACCATTTCCGAACTTGGTTTGATTTTCCTGCTGTTCATGATCGGCCTCGAAATCGATCTCAAGAAGATCGTCCGTTCGGGCCGGGTGATCCTGGTAAGCGCGGCCGTGCAGATCGCGGGATGTTGCCTCCTTGGCATCGCCTTCTTCATGGCGCTCGGGCTTCCACTCGGGGGCGGCCAGTGGGACGCGCTTTATCTTGGGGTGGCGGCGGCGTTGAGCAGCACGGTTATCATCGTCAAGGTGCTCTACGACAAACGGGAACTCGACACACTCCCGGGCCGGGTCACGCTCGGCATCCTTGTCATGCAGGACGTGTCGGTGATCCTGTTCCTGGCCATTCAGCCCAGCCTGAACGACCTGCGGGTGAGTGTCCTCCTGATTTCGATTGTCCGCGTCGGTGTGTTGGTGGCGACGGCGCTGCTGGTCAGCCGCTACCTGCTGCCGCGCCTTTTCTACCGCATAGCCCGGTTGCCGGAACTCGTGCTGGTCGGCGCCCTGGCTTGGTGTCTGTTCACCAGCGAGTTGGCCGAGTACCTGCATCTTTCACGTGAGATGGGGGCGCTGATCGCCGGCATTTCACTGTCGACCTTCCCCTACGCGCTCGACGTCGCCTCCAAGGTGACCAGCTTGCGGGACTTCTTCGTCACGCTTTTCTTCGTGGGCGTCGGCATGACGATCCCGATCCCAACGCTGGACATGCTCGGGCTGACGGCCGCGCTCGTCTCCTTCACGGTCCTCAGCCGTTTCGTAACGGTCTTCCCGGCGCTCTACGCGCTCCGGCAAGGGCTGAGGGCGAGCTTGTTGCCGGCCATCAACTTGAGCCAGCTCAGTGAGTTCTCACTCGTTCTGCTTCAGATCGGCGTGACCGCCAAGCATATCGGGGATCAGTCAAAGGCCTCGACATCCATGGCTTTCGTGGTGCTAGCAGCACTCAGCACGCTCGCCATGGGACGCAGCACGGCCATCACGGGCGCGGTCGTGCCGTTTTTGAAGCGGCTCGGTGCCCGCGACCTCGACCGCGCCGGGCAGGCGGAGGATGGCGGCCAGGAGCACGCTGGTGCCCGGATCATGCTGCTCGGCTTCTTCCGGACCGCGAGCTCGCTGATCGCCGACCTCGAAGCGCGCTCCTCAGCGGTCTTGTCCGACATGGCCATCGTGGACTTCAACCCCGTGGTGCACCAAAGCCTGACGGAGCGCGGCATCAAGGTCGTTTATGGCGATATCACCCAGCGCGACACCCTGGTGCATGCAGGCGTTGGGCAGGCCGAAATCCTGATTTGCACTGTTCCAGACTTCCTGCTCAAGGGAAGCACGAACGAGCGCCTCGTCCGCCAGTTGCGAGCCATCAATCCCAAAGCAGTGATCGTTGCCCCGGCCGATCTTCTGACCGACGTCGCCGACCTCTATGAAGCCGGCGCCGACTACGTCGTCGTATCGCGGTTGGCGGAGGCCACCGAGCTTTCCCAGATCCTCGAGGCCATCGAAGGGGGGCAGCTTTCCCGGCGGCGGGAAGCGCTCGACCATCGCCTGGGCGGCCGAAACGAAATTCTAGCCTAGATGAGGCCGACATGGATGGTTCGTTGACGCCGGGCGAGGTCGCCGTGGGGCAGGGGACGCGGGCCGTCCGCTTCGGCAACAGACTGCCGATGGTCCTCATCGCGGGGCCCTGCGCGATGGAAAGTCGTGCCCATGCCGTTGAAATGGCCGATGCCCTGCAGGATTTGACCGCCAAGCTCGGCATGGGGCTCGTGTTCAAGGCTTCCTTCGACAAGGCCAACCGGACGGCCGCCGCAAGCGCGCGGGGGATCGGCTTGGCGGATGCCTTGCCGGTGTTCGCCGACATCAAGGCGCGTTTCGGCCTAGCGGTGCTGACCGACGTCCATACGGCCGACCAGTGCGCCCCGGCCGCCGAGGTGGTCGACGTGCTGCAAATCCCCGCCTTTCTTTGCCGTCAGACGGACCTGCTGCTCGCCGCCGCCGCGACGGGCCGCGTCGTCAACGTGAAAAAAGGGCAATTCCTCGCGCCCTGGGACATGCGCAATGTCGTGGCGAAGCTCACGGGTGCGGGCAACGCCAAGGTGCTGGTGACCGAGCGGGGCGCGAGCTTCGGCTACAATACCCTTGTGTCCGACATGCGGTCGCTTCCCATCATGGCGAAGACGACCGGCGCCCCCGTGATCTTCGACGCCACGCATTCCGTGCAACAGCCCGGTGGTCAGGGCACTACCTCGGGCGGCGAACGGGAGTTCGTGCCCGTGCTGGCGCGCGCCGCCGTGGCGGTCGGTGTCGCGGGCGTGTTCATCGAGACGCACGACAACCCCGACCAGGCCTTTTCGGACGGTCCCAACATGGTGCCGCTCCGCGACATGCCGGCCCTGCTTGAAACCCTGTGGGCTTTTGACAAGTTGGCGAAAGGGTCGCGTTGATGTCGCACGATGCCGATCGGCGGGTGATCGGATCGTGGCGGTCTGGCAAGTCATCGCGTCTTCATCGAAGGCCCTTATGGAACAGGCATGGATGACCTGATCTTCAGCTACGCCGATCCTGGTTCGTCGGTGGTGAAGCGCAAGCTCATCCGGCTCGTTGAGCTTGCGACCGGGCAGCGGCAGCTCAAGCGGATCTATCTCGACCATCTGCGGTTCCCCGTTTCAAACGAAACTTTCTTCGGATCGGCGGTTCGTCGTCTTGGCTTGACGGTTCAATTCGAGCAATCCGCCTTGGCGGCGATCCCGGCAACCGGCCCTTTGGTCGTCGTGGCGAACCATCCCTATGGGGTGCTGGACGGCATCGTGATTTCCTGGCTCATCGAGAAGATACGGCGGGACTTTCTCGTCCTGACCAATGCGGTGCTGTTGCGGGCGCCCGAGCTGCAATCGTTCGTTCTGCCGGTGGATTTCTCACCGACGGGGGACGCCCTGCGAACGAACCTGCGTTCGCGCGCCGCCGCACGGGACCACCTCGAACAGGGTGGCTGCGTGGTGGTTTTCCCGGCCGGCGGCGTTTCCACGGCTCCGGACCGGCTCGGGCGCAAGCCGGCGGTCGACGCGCCCTGGCAGCCTTTCACGGCGCAACTGGTGCAGCGCGCCAAGGCGACGGTGGTGCCCATCCTGTTCAGCGGCCAGAACAGCCGGCTGTTTCAGATCGCCAGTCACGTGAGCCCCACGCTGCGGATATCGCTGATCTTCCGTGAGGTGAAGAACCGGATTGGCAGCACGATGTCGGTCGCGATCGGCCCGGCTGTCCCTTACTCCGAACTGGCCCCCATCAAGGATCGGCAGGCCCTGTCGGATTATCTGCGTCGCCGAACTTACGCGCTCGGACCTCTTACTCGGCCCGGCCCGACGCGACCGTGACGGGCCGCCATTTAGGCGCGACAAGTCCGTCGAGCGAGATGACCGTAGCTGAACCCACGCGATCAGCCGCGTCCCCGATAGGAGGGAACGCCCTGATCGGGAAGCCATAGCTCGGCCGGTGGGCTGCCGGTCTGCCAGAACACGTCGATCGGGATGCCACCGCGCGGGTACCAATAGCCGCCGATCCGCAACCAAACCGGCCCCAGCCGCTCCACCAGGGTTTTTCCGACGCGCACCGTGCAGTCTTCGTGAAAAGCACCGTGGTTGCGGAACGACGTCAAGTACAGCTTCAAAGTTTTCGACTCGACCAACCATTCGCCCGGCAGGTAGTCGATCACCAGGTGGGCAAAATCGGGCTGGCCGGTCACCGGGCAGAGCGAGGTGAATTCCGGCACGGTGAACCGCGCGAGATAGGCCGTGCCGGGATGTGGGTTGGGCACGCGGTCAAGCGTCGCCTCATCGGGCGACAGCGGCATCGACACCGCGTGACCGAGGTGCTGGGTTTCCATGATTGTCATCGAACGATCCGGCTTTTAGCAATTGAAAGATATGCGGGGAGGGTTCAGCCAAGGTCCGGCGAGGAGTCGAGGCCAATGCGAACCCGGCGGTTCTGCTTCCCCTTGCGCTCGATCCCCGTCACCGCCACGCGCCCGATCTCGCCGGTGGTCCGCACGTGGGTTCCGCCACAGGGCTGCAGGTCGATGTCGCCGATCCTTACCAGGCGAACGCGGCCAGTGCCGACCGGCGGCTTGACCGAGAGGGTCTTGACGAGACCTGGATCGGCCGCGAGTTCCGCGTCGGTGATCCAGGTTGTGGTCACGGCCGCGTTCTTGGCGATCAAGGCGTTGAGCCGCTCCTCCACTTCGTTCGTGTCGAGACCGTCCGACGGCATGTCGAAATCGAGCCGTCCCTCGCCGTCGCCGATCGCGCCGCCAGTCACCGGAAAGGGCAGCACGGCGGTGAGCAGGTGGAGAGCGGTATGGATGCGCATGCGGTTGAACCGCTTGGCCCAATCGAGATGCAGTTCCACACGGCTGCCAACCGGAACAGGCGCGGCCCCGCCCTCACCGATCCGGTGAAGGATGGCCGAGCGGTCCGGCGCATAGACCGTGTCAACGATCGTCAAACGCCGCCCGTCTGCCGTTTCGATCACACCGGTGTCGCCGGGCTGACCACCGCCGCGCGGGTAGAAGATCGTGCGGTCGAGCACAAGCACACCGTCGTCCATCGGAGCCGTGACGGTCGACAAGCTGGAGCGGAGATAAGCGTCTTCGCGGAACAACGGTTCGGTCATCGCAAGTCCGCCGCCGTGACACTCGGCTCGCGTTCGAGCCAAGGCGGCGTCGGGAGGCCCTTGGCGCGCAGGAAAACCGGATTGTAGAGTTTCGAGGCGTAGCGATACCCCAGGTCACAAAGGATGGTCACGATCGTGTGGCCAGGGCCCATGTCGGTCGCGAGCCGGATCGCGCCCGCGACGTTGATGCCCGCCGATCCTCCCAGCAGTAAGCCTTCGTGTTGTGCCAGATCGTAGAGGATCGTGAGCGCCTCACGATCCTCGATCCGGTAAGCGCGGTCGACGATCGCGCCTTCGAGGTTCGCCGTCACGCGGTTCTGCCCGATGCCTTCGGTGATCGACGACCCTTCCGAGCGCAGTTGGCCGGTGGTATAATAATCGTAGAGCGCGGCACCGAGAGGGTCGGCAAGGCCGATCTGGATCTCTGGATTGCGCGCCTTGAGGGCCATTCCGACCCCGGCCAAGGTCCCACCGGTTCCGACCGCACAGATGAACCCGTCGACCTGCCCCAGGGTCCCATCCCATATTTCGGGGCCGGTGGTCTCCAAATGGCATCGCCGGTTGGCGACATTGTCGAACTGGTTGGCCCAGACGGCGCCTTCGGGCCGCTCGACATTCAAGCGCGCGGCGAGCCGGCCGGAGGCTTTCACGTAATGGTTCGGGTCGGCATAGGGCACGGCCGGGACCTCGATCAGTTCGGCCCCCGACAACCGCAAGATGTCCTTCTTTTCCTGGCTCTGGGTGTTCGGGATCACGATCACGGCGCGAAAACCAAGCGCGTTCGCGACAAGCGCCAAGCCGATCCCCGTGTTTCCGGCCGTGCCCTCCACGATGGTACCGCCTGGACGTAGCGGTCCTCCCGCGACAGCGTCCTGAACCATGGCGAGGGCAGCCCGGTCCTTGACCGAACCACCGGGGTTCAAGAACTCGGCCTTGCCCAGGATCGTGCATCCCGTCAGTTCTGAGGCGCGGTGCAACTTGATCAGGGGCGTGTGGCCGATAGCGTCGATAACGGTGTTGGACATCAACGTTGACGAACTCCGGTGTGATCCGGCCCGCATTCGCCTGCTCGACCGACCCCCGGAGTTAAGGGGGCCAAGCCGACATCGCAAGTTGCCACCCACAAGCCGAGCTTCTGGGCAGCCAAGTATTGGCCAAGATCACCTATCCGCCAGCTGCGCGGCTGCCAAAGGCAGACATCAAGTCCCGCCACGAACACCATCGCGCCCTATGGCCAATGATCACCGTTCGAAGTTGCCCTAAACCTTGTGCGGTCTCTCAATATCGGCGGAGCAAGCTGACCAGCTTACCCTGGATCTTCACGCGATCGGGACCGAAGATCCGCGTCTCGTAAGCAGCATTGGCCGGCTCGAGCGCGATCGATGCGCCTCGCCGCCGGAATCGCTTCAAGGTCGCTTCCTCGTCGTCGACGAGGGCCACGATGATGTCGCCCGTGTCGGCCGAGTCCTGCCGGCGGATGATCACCGTGTCGGCGTCGAGGATGCCGGCATCGATCATCGAGTCGCCACGAACCTCAAGGGCGAAGTGATCGCCCGCCGCCAACAGGTCAGGCGAGACCGTGATGGTTTGGCTCCGGGTTTGAATGGCCGCGATCGGTGTTCCAGCGGCGATCCGGCCCATCATGGGAACGGACACCGCCATGACCTCGTCGTGACCCGCCCCACCGCCGCTACGGGGCCGCAACCGTCCCAGCGTACCCTCGATGACACTCGGCTGGAACTTGCCCGGCCGTTGCTCCGGCGAGGTGATCGTGTCCGGCATCTTTAGGATTTCCAAGGCGCGGGCGCGGTTGGGCAGCCGTTTGATGAAACCACGCTCCTCAAGCGCCATGATGAGGCGGTGGATGCCCGACTTCGATCGAAGGTCGAGGGCTTCCTTCATTTCGTCGAACGAAGGTGGAACACCATGCTGCTTCAGCCGCTCGTGAATGAAACGGAGTAGCTCGCTTTGCTTACTCGTCAGCATGGTTCACCCTTCAACGCGATCAGGGACGCACAAGCAAGACCTGATTCGTCATGAAGATAAAACAAAAAGTGAACAGATGCACGATGTTCTTGCTGCGTTCGTTGGG
>CALMOK010000310.1 GCA_937871825.1 uncultured Alphaproteobacteria bacterium | reverse complement strand
GTTCGCACCTGCTGCGTGGCGGCGCGCGAAGGCCAGCAGACGCGCTACCCGGTTCGCGCCCCCAAGCGGGACAGCCCGGTGCGCTACGGTGAAGCCTATTATGTCGAGGATGCGGAGGCCCGCGTGCTCGTGCGTTCTAGGCCCGCCAAGGGCCTGCTCGGCGGCATGACGGAATTACCCGGGACGGCCTGGACCCCTGAGGAAGCCGGCCAACAAAAGGCTGGCCGATTGGCCGGACGCGTCAAACACGTCTTCACCCATTTCACGCTGATGCTGGACGTGATCGTTTGCGACGCGCTGCCCGACACCATCACCCAGCATGAACAACCATGCCGCTGGATCGCGAAAGCCGCGTTGAGCGGGGAAGCCCTCCCGACCTTGATGCGAAATGCGATCGACGTGGCCCAGAAGGCCGTTCCTCAATCCTCAGAAACCGGCGCCTGGGTTTCGTAAGCGTCATAGGAGCTGATAAAAACAGTCGCCGCCATCGCCGCCATGGCCAGGAAGAAGCTTTCCATGTTGCTGGTCAGGGGAACCAGCTTTCCGAGGCCAAGCAGCGCGCACGCGATGCAGATGAAGGCGAAAAGGCCAGAAGGCGAAGCATGACGTGCTCCAAAACCCATCGACGGTTGTGAAACACCACCCGAACGCCGTGTCGAGCCAATCGGTTCCGCAACCTTGGGTCTTGTGTCTTATTGATGGTCGATGACGGACCTGTGACGTCGCGGCCCGCGCGGGTTTCGATGAACGCGCCGTCAGTTGTCCGCCCGCATGGCGGCCCGGGCGATCGAGCGAAGGTCGTCGATGGGCTTCAAGCGCGCGCCCTCCTCGACGTGCCAGAACGTCCATCCGTTGCAGGCGGGAAGGCCCTGCGCCAAGGCGCCGATCTTGTGGATGGAGCCGACGATCATCCCGAGCGCGACCGTTCCATCGGGCCGCACCAGGACGCGGTGCCGGCGGCTCGCGTCCACCAACGGCGTGCCAGGGGCAATCAGGCCCGCTTCAACGATGCTGGCGAAGGCGACCCGAGGTTCCGAGCGTTTGGAGGGAGCGACCTGGAGCGCGGTTTCCGACAGGGGCTCGACCGCCGCTATGCGGGCCTTGGCGATCGCCGCGTAGCCGGGGTCCCGTTCGAGCCCGATGTAGGAGCGGCCGAGACGCTTGGCGGCGGCGCCGGTCGTGCCGGTGCCGAAGAAGGGGTCGAGCACCACGTCGCCCGGGGCCGAGGCCGCCATGATGACGCGCGAAAGGAGAGCCTCGGGCTTTTGCGTCGGGTGCACCTTGCGCCCCGCCGCGTCCTTCAAGCGCTCCGCCCCGGTGCAGATGGGCATGATCCAATCCGAGCGGACCTGGCAGTCCTCGTTGCCGGCCTTCAGGGCCTCGTAGTTGAACGTGTAGGACTTCGACGTCGCGCTCCGGCTCGCCCAGATCATGGTTTCGTGGGCGTTGGTGAAGCGGCGTCCCCTGAAGTTGGGCATGGGGTTGTTCTTGCGCCAAACGATGTCGTTGAGGATCCAGAACCCGAGGTCCTGCATGATGGCGCCGACCCGGAAGATGTTGTGGTAGGAGCCGATCACGAAGATCGTGGCGTCCGGCCGCATCGCCCGGCGAGCTTCCACCAGCCAAGCTTCCGTGAAGGCATCGTAATCGGCGAAGGAGGAAAACTTGTCCCAGTCGTCGTCCACGGCGTCGACGATACTCTGATCGGGACGCGACAGGGTGTTTTCGAGCTGGAGGTTGTAGGGCGGGTCGGCGAAGACGAGATCGACGCAACCGGCGGGAAGCGAGGCGAGCTTGCTCACGCAATCGCCGACCAGGATCTCGTTGAGCGGCAAGGGCCTGATTGGGGTCAGCGCGGCCGTCGAAATCCCAGGACGCGAGACCTTGATCTGGGATTTCGAAGCGGCTGCTCCGGCTTGTGCGATACGCATGACTGACACACCGGATACTCGACTGACAGGCGCGACTATGCGGAGGTTTGGTAAAACGGGCGTTTATACACTCCCGACAATGCTGTCCCTTTTGGAGACGCCTCGTTCACCTCAATCAGGTTCGTCACCCGGCTCGAACCGGCACGGCGCGAAGCTTTTGCGATGAACTGGAGAGGCGCCGTGGCTGAGGAGCGCGGCCGAATGGATGCGGGTCGCGTAGCCTTTGTGCCGGGCGAAACCATAGGCCGGGTGATGCGCATCGAGCCGCACCATCAGCCTGTCCCGCACCACCTTGGCGACGATGGAGGCGGCGGCGATCGACAGGCAGGTCGCGTCGCCCTTGATGATCGCCTCGGCCCGCGCGGCGAGCCGCGTCGGGACATCCTTCCCGTCTACCAGGATGTGATGAGGCCGGACCGCCAGGGCCGCCGCCGCCCGCCGCATGGCCGCGAAGGTCGCCTGCCGGATGTTGATCCGGTCGATCTCGGCGACGGAAGCGAAGCCGACGCCGACCGCGACCGCCCTGGCCAGGATGTCGGCGAACAGCTCCTCGCGGCGGGACGCCGGGAGCGCCTTGGAGTCGTCGACGCCTTCGGGAAGGTTTTCGGGGTCGAGGATGACGGCCGCAGCCGTCACGGGGCCGGCGAGCGGTCCCCGCCCCGCTTCGTCGATACCCGCCACGTGGAGCAGCCCGTTCCGGATCAGCAGGCATTCGCGATCGTAATGGGGCGGCACGCGGAACGACCTCGATGGGACGGGCGGGGCTCACCCCTCGCATCCGGCGCCCAGGACGGCAAGGCGGCCGGGGTTCAACCGAACAGGTCGAACTGCCCGCCAACCGGGGTCGGCGCCTTGAAAAGGTCCGACCGCAGCGCCGACCGGACTTTCGGGAAACCCAGCTTGCCGCAGGCAATCTCGAAGCGTCGCCCGATCATCCAGGCGTAAGGCCCGGTTCCGCTCATGCGCCTGCCCCATGCGGCATCATAATCCTTGCCGCCGCGCATCGACCGGACCAGCGACATGACGTGGTCGTGGCGGTCGGGAAGGTGGGTCCGCAACCATTCGATGAAAAGCTCCCGGATTTCGAGCGGCAGGCGCAGGACCACGTAACCGGCCTCCCGCGCTCCCCGCGCATAGGCCCGGGTCAGGATCGTCTCGATCTCGTCGTCGTTCACCGCCGGAATGACCGGCGCCACCATGACGGTGACGGGGATGCCCGCCTGGCTCAAGGCCTCGACGGCCTCGAGGCGCTTGTTCGGCGTGCTGGCGCGCGGCTCGAGCGTGCGGGCGAGGTCGCCGTCGAGGGTGCCGATCGACAGGGCGACCTTGACCAACCCCTTCGCCGCCATGGGCGCCAGGATGTCGATATCCCGCGTCACCAGGGCCGACTTCGTGACGATGCCGACCGGGTGGTCGCACCTCGACAACACTTCGAGGATCGACCGCATGACGCCGTGCTGGCGCTCAATCGGCTGGTAGGGGTCGGTGTTGGTGCCGATCGCGACCGTGCGGGCCGTGTAGTCGGGCGCGGCGAGCTCTTCTTCCAGCTTCTCGGCGACGCCCCGCTTGACCACCAGCCGGCTTTCGAAATCGAGCCCCGCCGACAAGCCCAGATAAGCATGGGTCGGGCGCGCGAAACAATAAACGCAGCCGTGCTCGCAGCCCCGGTAGGGGTTGATCGACCGATCGAAGCTGATGTCGGGCGACTCGTTCCGGCTGATCACCGTCTTGGGCGTCTCGAATGTCACCGTGGTGGGTGGCGCAAGCGTGTCGAGGCCGCCCCACCCGTCGTCGGTGGTGACCCGCTCGCCCCGGTCGAAGCGACCCGACCGATTGCTGACCGTGCCTCGCCCCTTGCGGTATCCGTCGCCGATCGGCAGGTGCCCGTCGCTCCTGTCGGCGGCAGCCATCGTCCGAACGCGAGAGCGTGGTACGGCTAGACCGGACTTAACCGTCGGGGAAGACTCGATGAATGACAGCACGTTTGACCTCCCCACCCCAGACCATCGACGGTGAAAGCACGACCGGATCTTGGGATTGCGCGAAGCGGCTGAGCTTGGGTGCCGAATCGCTTCTGATTAGAACAGATAGAGAACAGATGTGGTGAGGTCAACCACCGGTGATGGCAGCGATAATTTCGGTTCGAGACTATTTTGGATCTCGTGATGGTTGGCTTCAGGCTTTTTCGCCAATTGAACGGGCACGCTGGCCGGACCATTCGATCCGGTCCCTTGCATGACGCGTCCGGAAGTAGGACGTCATCCTGGCCGCTGGCTGCGCTTGAGCGCGCCGTTGACCGCTTTCGCGGCCTCGGCCAGACGAAACGCTTCCATGACGAACGACAGGCCCGCGCACCATGAGGCGTGGAACAAGACGGATGGACGTTGACCTCCCATGACTGATGCGACGCTCGACGCCGTGGATCCCGCGGACATCCCCAGCCACCCGGTTACAACAGCGCGGGCGGCTCTGATCCTTCTCGCACTGACGGTGGGCACCTTCGGCCTCGGCACGGGCGAGTTCGCCATCATGGGCCTTCTGCCCAATATCGCGGCGGGCTTTGGCGTTCCCGTACCAGAGGCAGGCCACCTGATCAGCGCCTATGCCCTTGGCGTCGTGGTCGGCGCGCCGCTGATTGCGTTACTCGCCGCGAAGCTCAGTCGAAGAACACTGCTGCTCATGCTGATGTCAGGTTTCGGCATGGGCAACTTGGCCAGTTCCGTTGCGCCGAACATGATGATGCTCACGGGCGCGCGTTTCATGACGGGTTTGCCCCATGGCGCGTATTTCGGCGTGGCCGCCTTGGTTGCGGCCTCGGTGGCGCAGCCAGGTCGACGCGCCCAGTCCGTCGGACGGGTCATGCTCGGGTTGACAACGGCGACCCTCCTCGGCACGCCGCTCGCTGCCTGGCTCGGTCAGCAATTCGGGTGGCGCTCTTTGTTCGTTCTTGTGGGTGCGCTCGGTAGCTTGACGGTTCTGCTTCTCTGGCTGACGCTGCCGCACGATCAGGTTCGCGACGATGCGAGCGCGGCGCGCGAACTCGGCGCCCTGATGCGCCCCCAGGTCTGGCTGACATTCGCCTTTGCCGCCATCGGCTTCGGCGGCATGTTCGCCGTCTTCAGCTACATCGCGTCCACCGCGACCCTTGTTGCCGGCCT
>CALMOK010000309.1 GCA_937871825.1 uncultured Alphaproteobacteria bacterium | reverse complement strand
GCGGCCCGATCCGGATCCGCGACATCGGCCAGGCGGTGACCGGGCCCGAGGGCGCCAAGAAGGCCGCCTGGGCCCAAGGCAAGCCGGGCGTGTTCCTTGTCGTCTTCAAGCAGCCTGGCGCCAACGTCATCGAGATCGTGGACCGCATCAAGGCGATGCTGCCGCGCCTCGAAGCCTCCATTCCGCCGTCTATGAAATTGAACGTGCTGAGCGACCGGACCACGACGATCCGGGCCTCGGTCGCGGACGTCCGGTTCACCCTCATGCTGACCATCGCGCTTGTCGTGATGGTGATCTTCGTGTTCCTGCGCAGCTTCTGGGCGACCGTCATCCCGTCCATCACGGTTCCTTTGGCCCTCCTGGGGACCTGCGCCACAATGTGGATGGCAGGGTACAGCCTCGACAACCTATCGTTGATGGCACTCACCATCTCGGTCGGCTTCGTGGTCGACGACGCCATCGTCATGCTGGAAAACATCACCCGACACATCGAGAATGGCGAAAAGCCGCTCGAAGCGGCGTTCAAAGGGGCCGGCGAGATCGGCTTCACCATCCTGTCGATCAGCCTTTCGCTGATCGCTGTGCTGATCCCGCTGCTGCTGATGACCGGCATCATCGGACGCTTGTTCCGTGAATTCGCCGTGACGTTGACGATGACGATCGCGGTGTCGGCCCTGGTTTCGTTGACGCTCACGCCCATGATGGCGTCGCGCTTCCTCAAGGATCATCGTGACCAGAAGCATGGTCGGCTTTACAGGTTATCGGAAAGCTTCTTCGAGGGCCTGGTCCGGTTGTACGGGCATGGTCTCGACCTGTGCCTTCGGTTCCGGTTCGTGACGTTGATGGTGTTCTTCGCGACCGTGCTGGCCACCGTTTATCTCTTCAACATCATCCCGAAAGGCTTCTTCCCCAACCAAGACACGGGCCTGATCACCGGCGTTTCCGAAGGCGCGCAGGATATTTCGTTCGAGGACATGAAACGCCGGCAGGAGGCACTCGGAGATGTCGTGTCCAGCGACCCCGACGTCGCGACCGTGGCCATGCTGATCGGTTCGAACGGGGGTGGCGCGCTGAACACGGGCCGGATGTACATCACCCTGAAACCACGGGAAGAGCGCGAAGCTTCGGCGGCGGAGATCATCGCGCGCCTTCGTCCGAGGCTCGACAAGGTGGAAGGCGCCAAGCTGTTCCTCCAGCCCGCGCAGGATGTGAGGGTCGGCGGCCGGGCCTCGCGCACGCAATATCAGTTCACCTTGCAGGACGCCGACCTCGACGAGCTCAACACTTGGTCGCCGAAGATCTTCGAAAAGCTGAAGACCCTGCCGGTCCTGCGGGACGTCGCGAGCGACCAGCAGACCAGCGGCTCGACGCTGACCCTGGACGTCGACCGTGACCAGGCGGCCCGCTACGGCATCACCCCGCAGTTGATCGACGACACGCTGTACGACGCCTTTGGGCAGCGCCAAGTCGCTCAATATTTCACGCAGCTCAACAGCTACCACGTCATCCTCGAGATCCTGCCCGAACTCCAGGGAAGCCGAAGCAGCCTCGGCACGATCTACATGCGTTCGCCCGCCACGGGCGGCATGGTCCCGCTTTCGGCGGTGGCCCATTGGACAACGAAGTTGATCCGGCCGCTGTCCATCAGCCACCAGGGTCAGTTCCCCGCCGTGACGCTCAGCTTCAACCTTGGCCAGGGCGTGGCGCTGGGCGACGCGACGGCCGCAATCCAGACGGCTTTGGGCGAGTTGCGGGCCCCGCCCACGATCCAGACCACGTTCCAGGGCAACGCCCAGGCCTTCCAGGAATCGCTCAGCACGGTGCCGCTGCTGATCCTGGCCGCGCTCGTGGTCGTCTACATCATCCTCGGCATGCTTTACGAGAGCTTCATCCATCCCCTGACGATCCTGTCGACCTTGCCGTCGGCTGGGCTCGGGGCTTTCGCGATCCTGATGCTGTTCGGCTTCGACTTCAGCCTGATCGCGCTGATCGGGCTGGTGCTGCTGATCGGCATCGTGAAGAAGAACGGCATCATGCTGGTGGATTTCGCCATCGTGGCGGAGCGGGACGAAAAGCTTTCCGCCGAGGAGGCGATCAAGAAGGCCGCCCTGCTCCGCTTCCGGCCGATCCTGATGACCACGATGGCGGCGCTGTTGGGTGGCATCCCGCTCATGCTGGGCACCGGTACGGGTTCGGAGATCCGGCAACCGCTCGGCTACGCCATGGTGGGTGGGCTACTGGTGAGCCAACTGCTCACCCTGTTCACCACGCCGGTCATCTACGTCTACCTCGACAAGGTCTCGACTTGGCTAAGCGGCGGCCGCAAGGACGAGGCGGACCCGATCGCTTTCGAGCGCGAGGAGCCCCAAAGGATCGCCGCCGAATAACGGGGCGGGCGACGAGCCGTCGGAAGAGCGAGCCGGGTCAGTGGAGCCTTCCCGGACGCCTGACCGTCAGGCGCGTCGCAAGGGCTCCTTCGTGTCGGGCAGCAGGAACGTCAGGACGCCGAGGACGGGCAGGAACGCGCAAACCTTGAAGACCACGTCGATGCTGGTCAGGTCGGCCAATTCACCCAGGACGGCCGCCCCCAAGCCCGCCATACCGAACGCGAAGCCGAAGAACAGCCCCGCGATCAGCCCGACGTTGCCGGGGATCAATTCCTGCGCGTAGACCAGGATCGCCGAAAAGGCGGATGCCAGGATCAATCCGATCACAACGCTCAGCACGCAGGTCGCGGTCAGACCCGCATAAGGCAGCGCCAGGGTGAAAGGCAGCACGCCGAGGATCGAAACCCAGATCACCGCCTTGCGACCCACGCGGTCGCCGATCGGTCCGCCGACGATGGTGCCGGCCGCCACCGCGCCGAGAAAGATGAACAGGAAGACCTGCGCGGTCTGGATCGACACCCCGAACTTATGGATCAGGTAGAACGTGTAGAACGTGCTCATGCCGGCGAGATAGAAATGCTTGGAGAAGATGAGCCCGAGCAGGATCAACACGGAGCCGATGACGCGCTTGCGCGACAACCCGGTCGCCGCACGGTCCTCCGCCTTCGCCGTCACGGGTGTCAAAAGGGCCTTGGCGTACCAGTGGCCGACGCGCGCCAGCAGGATCATGCCGACAACGGCCACCAGGGTGAACCACATGATGCTCGTCTGGCCGCGCGGCACCACGATGAAGGCGGCAAGCAACGGTCCCGCCGCGGTACCGAAATTGCCGCCGACCTGAAACAAGGATTGGGCGAGGCCATACCGCCCGCCCGAAGCCATGCGGGCGACGCGCGAGGCTTCAGGGTGGAAGATCGACGAGCCGATCCCCACACAGGCCGCGGCGACGAGCAACATGGCGTAGCTCGACGCGTAGGCCAGCAGCGAAAGACCAACCAGCGTGACCGCCATGCCGACCGGCAGGGAATAGGGCCGCGGATGGCGATCGGTCGACAAGCCCACCAGCGGCTGAAGAAGGGACGCCGTGATCTGGAACGTCAGGGTGATGAGGCCGATCTGCCCATAGTCGAGCTTGAAGCTGGCCTGCAGGATCGGGTAGATCGCCGGCAGCAAGGATTGCATCAAGTCGTTCAGGCCATGGGCGATGCTTGTCGCGAACAGGATGGCGAACACCGTCCCGCCCCGCGTCGCGGCAGAAGAAAGGCCGGCACTGGAGCCAACCCCGGAAGTGGGCTCCTTCACGACGATGTTCATGGACGGTCATCCTGCATGGCTGGCATCACGGACCGCCAAGCGTTGGGGCGCGCCGCGAGGTGACGTTAGATCGTTGTGTCCGGTCGACGTCCCGTCCCGGGTCGCACCTGGGCCGGATCTTGGCGAGGATCGGCGCATTGGCGAAGCCCGCGGCTCGCTTTGCCCTTCAGCGATACGCCTCATGCGAACGAAAGATCAATACCGCAGAGCCGCGACCGTCCCCTCGGAACAGTTGAAACCGGTGTCACATGCAAGTCACTGAAAGCTAGTTTGCGGATGACGCATGGCTTTTCGGCTTGTTGTCGCGTCGGGCATGTGAAAAACGCTACAGCCTTGGGGCAGTTTGTGATCGAACCCGAGTACACCCGGATTATGCAGTTGGACGTTGCCGCGGCTCCCCCATCGCCCGCACCTCGTGACATCGATCTGGACCAGGCGATCGCGCGCGCCTCCAAGGCGCTGAACGGCCTTCAACAATCCGACGGGCATTTCGTGTTCGAGCTCGAGGCCGACACGACGATCACATCCGAATATATCCTGCTGAAGCACTTCCTCGGCCAGATCGATCCCGAGATGGAGCGCAAGATCGCGGTCTACCTCCGCCGGGTCCAGGGCGAGGATGGCGGCTGGTCGCTTCTGCACAAGGGGGCCGCCAACATCTCGGCGAGCGTCAAGGCCTACTTCGCCCTGAAGCTGATCGGTGACCAGCCGGACGCGCCGCATATGCGCCGGGCCCGCGAGCGCATCCTGGCGCTCGGCGGCGCCGCCCAAAGCAACGTTTTCACCCGCAACAGCCTCGCGCTGTTCGGCGCGGTACCCTGGCGGGCGGTGCCGGTGATGCCTGTCGAGATCATGTTGTTGCCGCGCTGGTTCCCGTTCCACCTGACCAAGGTGTCGTACTGGGCGCGCTGCACACTGGTTCCGATGATGATCCTGGCCGCCTTGAAACCCGCGGCGCGCAACCCGCGCGGGATCGGGATCGACGAGCTGTTCGTTGTTCCGCCGAACGAGGTCAAACATTGGCCCAAGGGACCGGACGCCGTCGAGCCCTGGCGATCGATCTTCGGCGCCGTCGACAGGGTGCTTCAGCGCGTGGAGCGCTTCTTCCCCCGGCGGTCGCGTGAGAAGTCCATTCAACTCGCCCTGGCTTACATCCGCGAGCGGCTGAACGGGGAGGATGGTCTCGGCGCCATCTATCCCGCCATGGCCAACACCGTGATGGTGTTCGACACGCTCGGCGTGCCCGAAGGGTCGGACGAGGTCGTGGTGGCCAGACGATCGATCGAAAAGCTCATCGTCAAGCGGGGCAGTGAGGCCTATTGCCAGCCGTGCCTTTCGCCCGTGTGGGATACGGCGCTCAGCGCCCATGCCCTGATGGAACACGAAGGCAGCTCGTCCACCCGCGCCGACGCGTGCCTGGCGTGGCTGAAGGCCCGCCAAGTCCTCGACGTGAAGGGCGACTGGGCGGTCCAGCGGCCCAACGTCCGTCCTGGGGGCTGGGCTTTCCAATATGAGAACGCCCACTTCCCCGACCTCGACGACACGGCCGTGGTGGTCATGGCGATGGGCCGGGCCGCCGTCCAGGGCGGCACCCGCCGCTACGACGAGGCTATCGCGCGCGGGCGCGAATGGGTCGTCGGGCTGCAGAGCGCCAATGGCGGCTGGGGCGCTTTCGAGGTCGACAACGATTACGACTACCTCAACGCCATTCCGTTCGCCGACCATGGCGCCCTGCTCGATCCGCCGACCGCAGACGTCACGGCGCGTTGCGTCTCCATGCTGGCCCAGCTTGGCGAGCGACCGGAAACGAGCCCCGCGCTGCGGCGGGGAATGGACTACCTGATCGGCGACCAGGAGAAGGACGGCAGCTGGTACGGCCGCTGGGGCCTCAACTACATCTACGGAACCTGGTCGGTCCTTTGCGCGCTGAACGCGGCCGGCCTCCCGCACGACGACCCGGCCATGAGACGGGCCGTCTCGTGGCTGCTGTCGATCCAGGACCGGGATGGCGGCTGGGGTGAGGACGACCGGAGCTACAAGCGCGATTATCGCGGCTACGAGGGTGGGAGCAGCACCGCGTCACAAACCGCCTGGGCGCTCCTGGCCCTTATGGCGGCAGGCGAAGCCGAACATCCGGCGGTGGCGCGTGGCGTCGCTTTCCTGACCCGCACGCAGGCCAGCGACGGTTTCTGGTCCGAGGAAAATTTCACGGCGACGGGGTTCCCGCGCGTGTTCTACCTTCGCTACCACGGTTATTCCAAATTCTTCCCGCTTTGGGCGATGGCGCGTTTCCGCAACCTCGAAGCCAGCAACACCAAAGCCGTCCTGGTCGGGATGTAGCCATGATGTCGTCCTGCCTGCCCGTTCTGGCCGTCACCGGCATGAAGGCCGAGGCCCGCATCGCGACCGGAGCGGGGGTCGCCACCCTGTCGGGCGGCGGCGACTCGGCCCGGCTCGCGCTCCTGCTGCAGGGCGCTTTGACGCGGGGTGTCAAGGCCGTGATCAGCTTCGGCATCGCCGGCGGGCTGACCCCGGGGCTGAAGCCCGGCACCATTCTCCTGGCACGCTCGGTCGATGCCGGCGACTCCAAGTTCGCGACCGACCCCGACTGGCTCGCCCGCCTCGCCGACGCGCTTCCCGACGCCCGGATCGCCGACATCGCCGGGGTCGACCATATGGTGGTCGGTCGCGACGGCAAGGCGGCGCTGCGCGAGGCGACCGGAGCCGTGGCGGTGGATATGGAATCCCACATCGCGGGACGGTTGGCCGCCCAGCACGGCGTACCCTTCGCGGCCCTGCGGATCGTCGCCGATCCTGCCGAACGAACCCTGCCCCGCGCCGCCACGGTTGGGATGCGCCCCGATGGCAGCACGGATGTGAACGCCGTCCTTCGCGCGCTGACGCGTTCGCCGGGCGATCTGCCCGGCCTAGTGCGCACGGCCCTGGACGCCCGGGCGGCTTTCTCGGCGCTGGCCCGCAGCCGCAAGCGTCTTTGCGGCTTCCTCGAGTTCGGCGACGACGCGATAAGGACGGCCGCGGCGCAACCCGCCGGCCTCCGTCCGCTGATCGACCTCGACATCGGGCCGCTCGGCGTCTTCGGTCCGGCTGCGGACGTGCAGATCGAAAACCGCTAGGACGCTTCCGCATCGGTGGAGACCGGCGCCGGAGGGCCGGCCGGTTCGCCGCGCCCCGGCGAGGCGAACCGTGGCGACATCGTCGAGCGTTGACCCGAATATCCCGCGATCGAGTGCGGCCTGATCGGCTCGTTTCGGTGTGGCGATCAAGCTGGATCGGGGACGGTGGGAGACGATCTCGTGTTTTGGGTGCTCCTTCTGGCATTCGTCATTCTACTGGGGATACTCGCGGCGGCATGGCTGGTCCTCCGACGCGGCGACATCGGTTATGCCGACCTCGAACATCGGTATGGCGGCCCGACGTCCCGTTTCCTGACAACCAATGATGGCGTTCGGGTCCACTACCAGGATAGCGGTGGCCCGCCGGACGCCCCGACCATCCTGCTCCTGCATGGGTTTTCGGCCTCGTTCGCCGATTGGGAGCCATGGGTCGAACGGCTGCGGCCAAATTACCGGGTGATCGCCCTCGGCCTGCCGGGACATGGGTTGACGCAGGCGCCTCCTGGATACCGGGCCGGCATCAACTCCTTTGTGGCGATCGTTGCATCGCTCGCCCAGGCCCTCCGGCTGCCGCGGTTCGTGCTGGCCGGAAATTCCATGGGGGGCCGCGTGGCCTGGCAAGTCGCGCTGGACCACCCGGAGCGCCTGGACGGACTGGTGTTGATCAACGCCGGCGGATGGGCGCGCGAGCCATCGCGACCCGCCAACTCGTTCGCGCTCCGTTTATTAACCAACAGCGTCGGCCGTTTTGTTCTTCGCAACCTCGACCTGACCATCCCGGTTCGGCAAGCCTTGAAGACGGCGCTCGGCGACGAACGGCTTGTGACGCGCGACCTCGTGACCCGCTACACCGACATGGCACGCGGGCCTAGCCACCGCGACATCATGCTGTCGGTCGACATGCGCGAGGACCAGCCCGCGCGGGCCGAGCAGTTGGCGCGCATCACGGCACCGACCCTCGTGATGGTCGGTTTGGAAGACCGGCTCGTGCCTGCCGGCGACGGAACGCGCTTCGCCGATGCTATTCCGGGTGCCACGCTCCTCGCTTATCCGGGCGTCGGCCACGTCCCCATGCAGCAGATCCCGGACCGTTCCGCCCAGGATCTCGATCGATGGATCAGGACGCGCGTGTCGGCACGCTGAGCATGGGACCTTTGCTCGCCGCCCGGTGCCGGATGTGTCAGCCTATCGTCGACGTCCCTCAATCCTGCCACGCGGCATGAGCGACGACGGCCTGTTCGGCGAATGAGATGAGTTCGGGCGGTTTCCACGGCTTGGCGAGGAAGATGGCCTTGGGCGGCAACCGCGCCGGACGCTCGGGCGAGAACCCGGAGGTCACGCAGATCGCGACGCGCGGCCATTCGGCCGCCACATAGGTGGCGAGTTCGATGCCGCCCATCGGCGTCATCAGGTTGATATCGGTCAGCAGCCCCACGGTTGTGGCGGGATTGCGCGACAGGTAGTCCACGGCCTCGGCGATGCTGGTCCGGAACACGGCCTGCAGGCCTGAAAGCTCGACGACCGCGCAGGTCACCTCGGCCAGCTGGATGTCGTCTTCGACGATGAGAATGGTGGACAGGTTCGGCGTCATGCAATCCCGAACCATCTCCCGCCGTCTTTCAACGGAGGACTTGACGAAATCAACACAACACGGGGTGCCACGGCTTGCCCATGTAGTCAATATCGACAGAAAGGCTTTCAGGCTGCTGATCGGATAGGTCTTACTTCACCGGCACCTTGTCCTGCGACGACGCGCAAACGATGAGATGGTTGAGGTTGATCGTCCCCGGACATCAATGTCGCTTGAGATCGCCCCGACCTCGAACGGATTTGCCATCGAGGAACAAAAGGCCTCGTCGGCGTCGTCGAACCCGCCAACCCTCCAGCCCGCGTCCGTCGAAGTCGAAGTCGAAGTCGACCGCCTCCAGTCGCACAGATGGCTCGTCATCGACGGCCCCGTGTACGGCGTGCCATGACGATACCCGTTTATAACAGACGTTCGATCAAAACCCGGCGGGCCGAGCTGGTTTTCGGTGCGGGATGTCGACCCGGCCGCACCAGGTTCGCGCGCCGGGATCCGCCGGGTGACGAAAGCCCAGGCGTCGCGCAAACGCCGGTGTGTCGATTTTGCCCGACGGGATCATGGAACCAGAGCGCCGCTGCCACATTCTTGACTTGCCTTTTCCACAAACCAAGAAGAACAAACAATGGCGAGTTCCGACTATCATATGCAGCCCGGCAACCCGGCCCCACTCGGTGCGACGTGGGACGGAAGAGGCACGAACTTCGCGCTCTTTTCGGCAAATGCCACCAAGGTCGAGCTTTGCCTGTTCGATAGCGACGGATTGCAGGAGCAGGCCCGCATCGTTCTGCCGGAATACACCAACCAGATCTATCACGGCTATCTGCCGGACATCACGCCGGGCACGCTCTATGGCTACCGGGTGCATGGGCCCTACGAGCCCTCCGCCGGCCATCGGTTCAACCCCAACAAGCTCCTCCTCGATCCGCATGCCCGTGCCCACCAGGGCGACCTTCGGTGGGACCCATCGGTTTTCGGTTACGTCATGGAGAGCGGCGACGACCTCACCTTTGACGAGCGGGACAGCGCGCCCTTTATCCCGAAGTGCATCGTGGTCGACCGGGGGTTCGACTGGAAAGACGAGCCCAGTTGGAAACCCGTTCCATGGAACAAGACGATCATCTATGAGACCCACGTCAAAGGCTTCACGAAGCTGCATCCCAAGGTCGACGAGCAGGAACGCGGAACCTACAAGGGTTTAGGCAACCCCGATGTTCTGAAATACATCCGGTCCCTCGGCGTCACCTCGATCGAACTACTGCCGGTTCACACCTTCGTGGCCGACCAGTTCCTGACCGACAAGGGCCTGACGAATTACTGGGGATACAACAGCATCGGCTTTTTCGCGCCGGACCCGCGCTATTCCCTCAACGCCAAGGGATCGGTGCAGGAATTCAAGGACATGGTGCGCCGCATTCACGCGGCGGGGCTCGAAGTGATCCTGGACGTGGTGTTTAACCACACCGCGGAAGGCAACGAGAAAGGCCCGATGCTGTCCTTCAAGGGGATCGACAACGCGTCCTACTATTGGCTGAACGCCGACAACCACCGCTTCTACAATAACGACAGTGGCACGGGGAACACCTTCAACCTCGCGGGCCCGCAGGTGGCCAGACTCGTGATGGAGTCGCTGCGCTACTGGGTTCAGGAGATGCACGTCGACGGGTTCCGGTTCGACCTCGGCACCGTACTGGGCCGCACCGCCACCGGCTTCGACAAGAACAGCGCCTTTCTCCAGCATTGCGGCCAAGACCCCGTGCTGAGCACCGTGAAGTTGATCGCCGAGCCTTGGGACATCGGGCCGGGGGGCTATCAGGTCGGCAATTTTCCGGCCGGCTGGGCCGAGTGGAATGACAAATTCCGCGACACCGTCCGCAGCTTCTGGAAGGGGTCGGCCGCCAACAAGGATTTCGTCCCGCGCCTTTGCGGCTCGGCCGACGCCTTCAACCACGAGGGTCGTCGCCCCTGGGCCTCTGTGAATTTCATCACCGCCCATGACGGATTCACCGTCAACGATGCGGTCAGCTACAATGAGAAGCACAACGAGGCGAACAACGAGGATAATCGGGACGGCAGTTCCAACAACGAGTCCTGGAATTGCGGTACTGAGGGGCCAACCGACGACGAGGCCATCAACGACCTGCGCCAACGGCAGATCCGCAACCTGCTGGCGACCCTTCTGTTATCTCAGGGCACCCCCATGCTGCTCGCCGGGGATGAGTTCGCACGGACGCAGGGTGGCAACAACAACGCCTATTGCCAGGACAGCGAGATTTCCTGGCTGAACTGGAACATTGAAGACAAGGGCCAGCGTCTCATCGACTTCGTCAAGAAGCTGACGAGCTTGCGCAAAACCTACCCCATGCTGCGTTACATGCGTTTCCTCAACGGCGAACTGAACGAGGAGATCGACGCCAAGGACGTGACCTGGATCAAGGTCGACGGCACTGAATTCACCTCCGAAGACTGGGCGGACGCGGAGCACAGGTATTTCGGGATGCTTTTGGATATCCGGGGCTATGTCACCGACGACAGCGCCGCCGCCGAGGTTTCCCCCTTGCTTCTCGTTTTCAACGCCCATCACGAGGACCAGGATTTCTTGATGCCGGTGCATGCCGGTGGAACGATCTGGCGGCTGCTTCTCGACACCAACCAGCCGGATCTGGTGGAGGAGCCCGCCTTCGAGACCGGCACCTCCATATCGCTAGCGGCGCGCTCCTTCGGCCTGCTCAAGCTCGTTCTCGGCGCCTGATCCCAAAAAGCGAGTGAGAACATGACGATGAACAACGCGGCATCCGGCCTCGCGCCGGATCAAACCCCTGTTGGGTCCCCCATGCCGTTCGGCCCAAGGGTGCTCGCAGACGGCAACATCCAGTTCAGGCTTTGGGCTCCGGCCGCCGAGACCGTCACGCTTCGGTTGGAGGATGGCCAGACCGTTCCGCTGGCGGCGACGCCGGACGGCTGGCATGAATGTGTGACCGACAAGGCGACGGTGGGCACACGCTACATCTTCGTGCTGCCCGACGGGTTGAACGTGCCCGATCCCGCGTCCCGTTATCAACCGGACGACATCCACGGCCTCAGTCAGGTGGTCGACGAAACGGATTTCACCTGGACGGATACGGCTTGGGGTGGACGGCCCTGGGCGGAAACGGTTCTTTATGAGCTTCACATCGGGACGTTCACCCCCGAAGGTACGTTCGCGGCAGCCATCAAGAAACTCGACCACCTGGTGTCGATCGGCGTCACCATGATCGAGCTGATGCCGTTGGGCGATTTTCCGGGCCGCCGCTACTGGGGCTATGACGGCGCTTACCTTTTCGCGCCCG
>CALMOK010000308.1 GCA_937871825.1 uncultured Alphaproteobacteria bacterium | reverse complement strand
CTGCACGGCCGTGTTGGTGACGTGGTCCTCGCCGCGAACGATGTGTGTGACGCCGAGGTCGACGTCGTCCACCACGGAGGGCAGCGTGTAAAGGTAGGTGCCGTCTTCGCGAAGCAGCACCGGGTCGGACAAAGACGCGCAATCGATGCGACTTTCCCCCCGCACGAGGTCGGCCCAGGTTTCAACCGTCGCGTCGAGCAGGAAGCGCCAGTGCGGCTTGCGCCCCGCCGCCTCAAGGGCGCGCTTTTCGTCAAGCGACAGGGCCAGCGCGGCCCGGTCGTAGACGGGTGGCAACCCCCGCGCCTGCATGCGCTTTCGGCGGCGGTCGAGTTCGTCCGCCGTCTCGAAACATGGATACAGGCGGCCCTGGTCCCGGAGCCTGTCGGCCGCGGCGGCATAGAGGGCAAACCGGTCCGATTGGCGGACGGTCACGTCGGGATCGACCCCGAGCCAGGCGAGGTCGACCGCGATCGAGTCGGCGTATTCGGCGCGCGAACGCTCGACGTCGGTGTCGTCGAAGCGGAGGATGAAGCGGCCCCCGTCCCGCCGCGCCAGAAGGGCGTTCAGCAGGGCCGTGCGGGCGTTGCCGATGTGGATGCGCCCAGTGGGGGACGGGGCGAAACGGACGACGGGTGGGCTCATCGCGCCCTTATCGCCGAAGCCTTGGCGCCACGCAACGTGAGGGTCTTCAGGCAACCTCGACGATGACGCCGTCGCGGATGGTGACGCGGCGATCCATCCGCCCGGCGAGATCGAGGTTGTGGGTCGCGATCAGGGCCGCGAGCCCGGTCGCCTTGACGAGGCCGGTCAACGTCCCGAAGACATGTTCGGCCGTGCGGGGATCGAGGTTGCCGGTCGGCTCGTCGGCAAGCAGCAGCCCCGGCGCGTTCGCGACGGCGCGCGCGATGGCGACGCGCTGCTGCTCGCCGCCCGACAGTTCCGCCGGACGATGCGTCATCCGCTCGCCGAGGCCGAGATAGGCCAGAAGCTCGCGTGAACGCTCGGCGGCCTGCTGGCGGGGCAGCCCCCGGATGAGTTGCGGCACCATGACGTTTTCGAGCGCGGTGAACTCGGCCAGCAGGTGGTGGGCTTGGTAGACGAAGCCGATGCGCGTGCGCCGGAGCGCCGTGCGGGCCGCATCATCCATCGCCGCCGTCGGCTCGCCGCCGACCAGCACCTCGCCGCCGTCCGGCTTTTCGAGCAGCCCGGCAACGTGCAACAGCGTCGACTTGCCGGCGCCTGAGGGGGCAATCAACGCGACCGACTGACCGGGCCAGAGATCGAGGTCGGCGCCCCGCAGGATGTCGAGCGTCGCCTGTCCCTGGAGGTAGCGGCGGTCGACCTTGGCGAGCGCAAGCGCGGGACCGGCCATCACTCGTACCGCAAGGCTTCGACCGGATCGAGCGTCGCGGCCCGCCAGGACGGGTAAAGGGTGGCCAGAACCGAAAGCAGCACCGTCAGCGACACCACGGCGAAGATGTCGCCGGCCTCGATCCGTGAAGGCAGGTGGGACAGGAAATAAAGCTCCGAGGGGAACAGGTTCGAGTTGAACGCCCAGTTCAGGAAGGAGCGGATACGCTCGATGTTGCTGGCCACGATGATGCCGAGAACCAGCCCCGCCAGGGTTCCGGCGACCCCGATCGTGGTGCCGGTGATCAGGAAGATGCGCAGGATCGAGCCCCGCGTCGCCCCCATGGTTCGCAGGATCGCGATATCGGGGCTCTTGTCCTTCACCAGCATGATCAGGCCGGAGATAATGTTGAGCGCCGCCACCAGCACGATCAGCGCCAGGATAATGAACATGACGTTGCTCTCGACGTTCAGGGCGTCGAAGAAGGTTTTGTTGCGCTGCCGCCAGTCGGTCATGATCATCGGGCGGCCCACGACGGAATCCATGGTTCGGCGCACCGCGTCCATGTGGTCGGGATCGCTGACAAAAGCCTCGATCACGGTGGCCTCACCGTCCTTGCCGAAGAAGGCCTGGGCTTCGCCGAGCGGCATATAGACGAAGCTCGAATCGAACTCCGACATGCCGATCTGGAAGATCGCCACCACGGGATAGCTCTTGATGCGCGGCGCCACGCCGAAGGGCGTCTGCGGTCCTTTGGAGGTAAGGACCGACATGGTGTCGCCGATCCGTAGCGCGAGCGATTCGGCGAGTCGCTGCCCGATGGCGACGCCGCCCGCGGCGTCGAATCCCTCGATGGTGCCAAGCACGATATGGCCGGCGATGCCCGGCAACCGCTTGACGTCCGCCTCCTTGATGCCCCGCACCAGGGCGCCCGACTGGTTGTAGGGCGAGGACACGGCCGCCGCTCCCTCGATCATCGGCACCACCATGGCGACGCCCGGCACGGCCTCGAGACGCGCGTCCACCGCGTCATAATCGGTCAGCGGTGTTTCCACCCCTTGAAGGAAGACGTGGCCATTGATGCCGACGATCTTGTCAAGAAGTTCGTGCCGGAACCCGTTCATGACCGACATCACGACGATCAGGGTCGCGACGCCGACGCCGATGCCGAGAAAGGAGAAGCCGGCGATCTCGGACACGAAGGCCTTTGCGCGCCTGCCGCGCAGATAGCGCAAAGCCACCATCCACTCGAACGCCGAAAAGGGCCGGGTCGCCGGTTCGGCGCGCGCCGGCAAGGCTGAGGCCGCGACGGCGTCGGTCATTGGGCGGCGCGATCCTTGACGGCCTTCACGCGGCCCACCGCCTCGTCGATCGAGACGAGGTCGCGCGCGCCGCTCTTTCGGTTCTTGAGTTCGACCTTGCCCTCGGCAAGCCCTTTCGGGCCCACGATGATCTGGTTGGGCAAGCCGATCAGGTCCATGGCGGCGAACTTCGAACCGGGCCGCTCGTCACGGTCGTCGACGAGCGTGTCGAACCCGAGCGCCGTCAGGCGGGCGTCGATTTCGCCACAGGCGGCGTCGGTTGCCGCGTCGCCGACCTTGAGATTGGCGATACCCACGTCGAACGGGGCGACCGCGTCGGGCCAGATGATGCCGTTCTCGTCGTGCCCCGCCTCGATCAGGGCGGCGACGAGGCGGGACGGCCCGATGCCGTAGGACCCCATGTGAACCGGCACCTCGCGCCCGTCCGGCCCGCTGACCACGGCCCGCATGGCCTGGGAATATTTCGTGCCGAAATAGAAAATGTGTCCGACCTCAATGCCGCGCGCCGAAATCTTGGCCTCGGTCGGCAGCGCGTCGAAGGCCGCCGCGTCGTGCTTTTCGGAGGTGGCGGCGTAAAGCGTCGTCCAATGATCGACGACGGCCTGAAGCCCTGCCTCGTCGTCGAAATCCACGCTCGCGGGCGGGGGCGCGAAGGACAGGTAGTCCTTGTGGCAGAAGACTTCACTCTCCCCGGTCGAGGCCAGGATCAGGAACTCGTGCGACAGGTCGCCCCCGATCGGGCCGGTATCGGCCAGCATGGGAATGGCGGTGACCCCAAGGCGCGCGAAGGTGCGGAGGTAGGCGGTGAACATCCGGTTGTAGGAGTGGCGGGCGCCCACCGCGTCGAGGTCGAACGAGTAGGCATCCTTCATCAGGAACTCGCGCGACCGCATGACGCCGAAGCGCGGCCTCACCTCGTCCCTGAACTTCCACTGGATATGGTAAAGGTTGAGCGGCAGGTCCTTGTAGGATCGCACGGAGCCCCGGAAGATTTCCGTCACCATCTCCTCGTTGGTGGGGCCGTAGAGCATGTCGCGCTCGTGCCGGTCCTTCAGCCGCAGCATCTCCTTGCCGTAGCCGTCGTAGCGCCCCGACTCGCGCCAAAGGTCGGCCGATTGGATGGTCGGCATCATGATTTCGAGGGCGCCGGCGCGGTTCTGCTCTTCCCGGATGATCGCGTTGATCTTCGACAGCACCCGCAAGCCTAACGGAAGCCAGGCATAAATGCCCGCCGCCTCCTGCCGGATCATGCCGGCGCGCAGCATGAGCCGATGCGACACAATTTCCGCCTCCTTGGGATTTTCGCGCAGGAGGGGCAGGAAATAGCGGCTCAGTCGCATGGGCGATCTCTGACGGCGGTGCACGGGCGCGTGGTGTGTCGGGGATGGTGGGCCAAACAATCGTAAGCTCAACCAAAACACAAGCCGCTTGGCGCGGGCATTCACCGAACAGTCGGCGAGCAGCCTCGGAGTCATGGCAAGCCGTTAAGGACCGGTAAAGGATCGAGTGGCCGATCGAATAGTTTTTCTTTCCCGAATGCGCACGAAGCCTGACTCGGATAAGGAGCCAGATGGCGGTAGACCCTGCTCAACAAACGCGCTTCATGCCGCACGACGGGCCAAGACGATGCTTCAGACCGCCATTTTTTCCGAGATCCAGGCCAGCAGCTTCAATTTCACCCTCCCATCAGCGCTCCACCGGCGTCGACGGCAGAAGCCAAAGGTTAGTTTTGCTCGCCTT
>CALMOK010000307.1:28850-32172 GCA_937871825.1 uncultured Alphaproteobacteria bacterium | reverse complement strand
ACGAGGTGAAGCTGATCGTCGACCTCATCTACGAGGGCGGCATCGCCAACATGAACTACTCGATCTCGAACACCGCCGAGTACGGCGAGTACGTCACCGGCCCGCGCATCGTCACGTCCGAGACCAAGGCCGAGATGAAGCGCGTCCTCGACGACATCCCGTCGGGCATCTTCACCCGCAACTGGATGCTGGAGAACAAGGTCAGCCAAACCTCGTTCAAGGCGACCCGGATGCGCAACAACGCCCACCAGATCGAGGAAGTCGGCGCCAAACTCCGCGCCATGATGCCCTGGATCGCCAAGGGCAAGCTGGTCGACAAGGCGCGGAACTAGGGGCGCTTTCGCCTTCGCGCTGCCAGCGCGCTCGATGAGCGCTGGCAGTCGCGATCAGGCGGCCTCAAGACGCTCCAGTTCGCTTTCGAACATGAAGCGCCATTGCGCGGCTTCCTCATCGGGTAGCCAGAGCGTCATCTGCGGAACGATGGTTCGGTAGAGCCGGACCTCCGCGCGATTCCACGGGAGATTTTCTGCGGCCCGCGCTTGGGCGAGGATGTCGTTCAGCCGCGCCCGCACCCTGTCGGGGTCTGCCCGGTAGGTGACGGGCGCCGGTTCCGCGCCGAACAGCTCGGGTTGAGGTTCTCCAAAAAGGTCCGGCTGGTTGCGTCGGCTCATCCTGGCGTCCTCGAATTGACCCGTCGACCATGACTCAGGCGCGGCTGTTCGGCGAGGGGCGCGGGCGACTTATCCCCGGCCGATCGGGTTCAGTCGGCAGCGGGCGCGTCGATGGCGCCCGCCCCGCGGAGGACCGCGACGGGCAAAAGCGGGGTCGCGCAGATGCGCCCGAGGAGGTTGGCTTGCGCGGGCTCCAGCTTGATCAAGCGGCCGAGCACGTTCAGCAGGTCGATGAGGTCGGCCGTGTAATCGGCGGGCCAGCTTTCCGGTTGAATCCGGTCGAGCGGCGAGGGCGGGCGACGGTCGCCGATGATGGGGCGGCTGCGGTCGCGACGCCGATAACTGAACCACTGCCGCAAGATCGGCTTACCTGATACCTCATAGGCCCACATGGCGGCCGTGACGTTGGCGACGAACCCCTTGCCGACGCGAAGGCGGTTGGTTCCTGCGTCGTGATCCATGGTGTCGGGCAGCGGTTCGGGCGCGCCCGGAATCGCCCCCTCGGCCGGAACATGGGGCGCTTCGCCTTTGGGCAGGCGCGGTGCCCGTTTGGGACGGCCCGCGTCGGGGTCGGCGAACCGCTCGCCGAAGCAATGAAGCCAGACCACCTCGCGCCCGAGCGCGACGGCCTCGGCGAACAGGGTGGCGTCGGCGGTGAGCGGCACGCGCAGGCCCGGCCGTACGAGGTCGGCCGCGAACCGGGCCGTGAAGGCGGGATGGGCCATGAGGGCGGCGATATAGGCCATCGCGTCCTCCGCCCCGACCTCGCGGCCGTAGGTTTCAGCCAGGAAGGCGAGGAGCGTGGGGCGGACGTTGGGCTGCGAGGCGGCGGCGTCGCGCCAGAGCGGGTAAACGCGGCCGCCGAACGAGCCTTTGTAGTGGTCAAGATCCGGTATCAAACCTGTTAATGTGACAGCCGACCCGCCTGAAGGAGAAACACGCTCAAGGGCTGTCATATAAATTTGATTAGGCGACTGCATAGCCCAAAGTGTTGGATTGGCACGGTTTATCAGCCGAGCATCAGGAATGATCCATTGGCGATCAAATGATCGAAAGCCATAGCGAGCGGGTACGATGACAACGTTGGTATCTTTGCTCACTGGCTCAGCACGGTATTCGTGCGCTGCCAAGCCAGCCTGCGACTTCTTCGATACAGTCTTGTCTCCGTTCTGATGCGGATAGAACAAATCGGCTTGTTTTTTCGTGTCCTTCTCTTTCATGAGCCGGGACCAACGCTCCTCTAAAGAGGCTTTATCCGGCGCGATTACCCAAGTCCGGCCCGGCATCACGCCGGAGCCGTCATAGACAAATAGGTCCTTGAGCGCCGGGGAGTCGGCCCAGGCGCCCTCCATTTCCGGCAGAAAGGGATCGCGCCAGCCGGCCGCGCCCTCCATCCAACCGGCGCCGTCGAGGGTCAGCGTTTCGAGTGCCGCGAATTTCGCGTTGCGCTTCCCTTTCGGCAAGGCACGGAAACGCACGCGCGCCGGAACATCGGTCGGTTTGCCGAGCTTGCGCGCCGCCAGCACGATGCAGATCGGTTGCTGCACGCCTTCGAAAATCCGGGTCACGACTTCCGGCTGGTGGCCATCGGGCGAGCAGTCCACCACCCAGATGTCCGAGCAGGTTCGGCGAAGGTCGTCGCGCATCCGTTGGAAGCCCGGCCCGTTCAGAAAGCCCGCGACGGTGATGAAGCAGACGATGCCCTCCCGGTCTGTTTCCGGCAAGCCCGTCGAGGCCCCGAACCCGGAGCCGAACACCTTCCAGGCGGCCCAGCGCCAGAAGTAGACGTAAAGGTTGCGCAGGTGCTTGGTATGCGCGCCGACCCCCCACCGGGCCGGCGGTTGCCAATGGGCGAGCGGCGCTTCGCGGCCCCGCGAGCCACGCTCGATCCAGCCGCCGCGGCCCTCCGCCTTTTCCTTGTAGGGTGGGTTGCCGATCACCACCGTGATGGGCTTGTCGCGCTTGATCTTGTTGGCGTCGCGCCGCGATTTCGCGACGGCTTCGACCATGCTGGACAGGTAGTCTTCTTCGACAAAAGGGTCGCCGAGCGTGTCGGTGATGAAGAGTTGCAGATCGGGGCTGGGCGGCGCCGGCTTGCCCGGCTCCATCATCAGCGCCTGCATCTCGGCGATGATCCGCAGTTGCGCCACCGCGAAGGGGCCGAACTGAAGCTCGAAGCCGACCATGCGCTTGGCCGCCGCCGCGACCGCGCCTGGCACCGCGCCTTTGCCCTGGTCGTCAGCCACCGTTTCGGCGATCCGTCGCAGCACGCCCAGCAGGAAGGTGCCTGTCCCGACGGCGGGGTCGGCCACGGTCACGTTGGGAGAGGCCAGTCCGAACGGGCGATCGAACAACGGGCCGCGCAGCGCCTCGTCCACCAGCCGCACCATGGCGGCCACGACCTCCGGCGGCGTGTAGTAGGAACCCGTGCGCTTGCGCAGGCGGTTGTCGTAGACCTCGAGAAATCCTCGTAGAAATACAGCCAAGCGTCGGCCGCGCCTTTCGTGACGTCGGCCCAAACCACCGCGTCCAGCACGCGCGTGAGCGTGCCGAGCCCGGTTTTCAGGCTGTCCCGCGTGGCCGCGTCATCGGTCAGCAAGCGCAGGGCCGTGCCGATCAGCGAATTGGTTTTGCGGAGTTCCTGGGCGGCC
>CALMOK010000307.1:5080-28840 GCA_937871825.1 uncultured Alphaproteobacteria bacterium | reverse complement strand
CCCTTGGCGAGCGGGATGTCGCGCGCCCGCGCGACGAGAAGGCCGAACGTGACCGCCTGCGCGTAGCCGTCGGCGAAGGTCTCGTCGTTGGCCTCGGGAAACAGCAGCTTGCGCCAGTCCTTGGCGAGCGCGGTCAGCCCTTCGCTCCCGAGCGCCATCTGCTCGACGACCTCGTCGCGCAGCAACCGGCAAAGCCGGGCGCTGATTTCGGCGAGCTGTTTGGCGGAGCGTGGTGGGATCGGTTGCCAAGTCAGGAAATCATTGATCAAGGGCAGCAGAGTGTCCGGCGCGGCGAGCTTGGCCCCGGCCGTTTCGAGATCGCCGTCCAGCTTGACGACCCGGCCCTCGGCCTCGCCGCTCCGCCACAGGCTGAAACCCTCGCCATCCGTGTAGAACAGGTTGGGGAGTGCCTTGAGCTTGCCCCACTGGGCTTTGTCGTGCGGATCGGTGAATTTACGCGGGTCCGCGCCTTTGCCGGGTGCCTTGACCTCGATGAAGCCGACGAGGGCGCCCCCGACGACCACGGCGTAATCGGGACGCGTCTTCAATTCGCCGAGCGTGGTTTCTCCGACGAGATGGACCGACCCCATGGGAAGGCCGCAGGCCTCTCCGAAACCGACGAAAAGAGTTTCGAGCGGACCCCGCAGCTGGTCTTCAGGCGCGCCCGCGATGACGCTTCCGGCCAGTTTCGGTTTGACGCTTGCCCCGAAAGTGGAGATCGCTGCGGCAATCGACGATGTCACTGTCGCTCCCAAGAAACGAACTGGCGCGGCTTCCGCCTGCCGCACCGGGGTCACGGAGTTCATTCTGACCGAGCATGGCTCAGTCCTCGAACGGCTCCGTAACGATCCGCCGGCCGACCATGAAGGCGTCGGCCACCAGCTGGAACGGCGCGCTGTCGACCGCGCTGGTCCCGGCTCGCACCAGTTCGGCGAAATGCCGGTAGATGCCCTGGTACTCGGCCGGAGGCGCCTCGACCAGCACCTGGCCGTTCAGGGCCAGCTTGGAGCCGCCGGCCGTCAGGTGGAACACCTCGCCCTCGGCGGTCTCGACGTCGATCGCCCAGGTTTGCTCGCCGGTCTGGCGCCAATCGAAGGCGGCCGTGAGGGCGGCGTCGCCCGTGGCGACGGGACTGGTAAAGACGAGGTCGGCGGCGATCGGCATGTCGCGGTTGGACGGGAAGGTGAGGTCGGCGCTTTGCACGAACACCGGCCCGGGCATGATCTTGGTCAGGATCGACAGGGCGTTGATGCCGGGATCGAAGATCCCGAAGCCGCCGACGGTCCAGATCCAGTCCTGTTTCGGATGCCAGCGCCGCACATCCTCCTTCCAGGTGATGGTCAGCTTGCGGATCCGCCGGCCGGCGAGGCGCGCCTTCAGGGTGTCGACCCCGTCGTTGTATTGGGAATGCCAGGTGGTGAAGACGACGCGGCCGCGGCTGGCCGCATAGGCGGCGAGATCGGTCAGTTCCGTCACGGTCTGGGCGGGGGGCTTTTCGAGCAGCACGTGCTTGCCGGCGTCGAGCGCTTCGCGGGCCAGCGCGTAGCGCACGGAAGGCGGCGTGCAGATCGCCACCGCCTCGACATTTGGCATGGCTTGCAGGAGCTCGGCCTGGGTGCGGAAGGTCGGCACGCTCGCGTGGTCCACGCCGCGCCCGCTCACCAGGGCCGCCAAGGCGAAGTCGGGATTGCCGGCGATCACCGGCAGGTGCTGGTCCTGGGCGATTTTGCCCACGCCCACGATCGCGATTGTGATGGCCGCCATGGTGAAACCCTCCTGCCGGATCCGGCTTGCTTCCTGTTCTCACGGGTTCAATGGTTTGGCACCCACAATCGACGACTTCCCGGGATAAATCGATGAACATCCTGTCCATCCAATCGCACGTCGCCTACGGCCATGTCGGCAATTCCGCTGCCGTCTTCCCCATGCAACGGCTCGGCCACGAGGTTTGGCCGATCCACACCGTGCAGTTCTCCAACCACACGGGTTATGGGGCGTGGCGCGGCGAGGTGCTGCCCGCGGAGTTGATCGGCGACTGCGTCGAGGGGATCGCGGAGCGCGGCGTGCTCGGCACCTGCGACGGGGTGCTGTCGGGCTACATGGGGTCGGCCGAGACGGGGCTGGCGATCCTGGGCGCGGTGGACCGGGTGCGCGCCGCCAACCCCGGGGCGCGCTATTGCTGCGACCCGGTGATCGGCGACGTGGGCCGGGGCGTCTTCGTGCGGCCCGGCATCGCCGAATTCATGCGCGATAGGGCCGTTCCGGCGGCCGACGTCATCACGCCCAACCAGTTCGAGCTCGACATGCTGTCGGGCTCTTCAACGGCGAGCCTGGCGGACGCCCGCCAAGGTCTCGCCCGCGTCCACGCGACGGGGCCGGGGATCATCCTCGTGACATCCTATCTCGGAGCTGAAACGCCTCCCGGCAGCATCGATCTCCTGGCCTCCGACGGCCGCGACCTTTGGCGGGTCCGCACCCCCAGGCTCGACGTCGCGGTGAACGGGGCGGGGGACGCCATCGCGGCCCTGTTCTTCGTTCACATGCTGCAAACCCGCGACCTTCCCCAGGCCCTCGCGGCGGCGGCGGCCTCGATCCACGGCCTCCTGCGTCGCACCGTCGAGGCAGGATCGCGCGAAATCCTGCTGATCGGCGCGCAGGACGAGTTCGTGGCGCCCACCGCGCGCTTCACGCCCGAGCGGGTTTAAAGGCGGGCGTGCCGTCATCGCGGGAACGCAAGGGGCGGGCTCGCATTGTCGTGGGCACGAGCCGGCCGATCCGGTCTTCACAAGCGGCCACGCGCCTCCGCGTGGCGCGCCGCCCAAGGAGTTATCCCATGGCAAGCAACCAATCCCGCGGACGGGACGACACGAGCGTCGAGGCCCTCAACACCCCGAACGACCTCGGCGACAACGCCACGGCTGAAATCGCGTCGGAAATCAACATGCTGGTGGCGGACGCCTTCGCCCTCTACGTGAAGACCAAGAATTTCCATTGGCACATGAGCGGTCCGCATTTCCGCGATTACCACCTGATGCTGGACGAACAATCCGATCAGATCTTCGCCACCACCGACCCCCTGGCCGAGCGGGTGCGCAAGCTGGGCCAAAGGACGCTGCACTCGATCGGGCAGATCAATACGATTTCACGCGTCAAGAACAACGACGCCGAATTCGTCAACCCGGCCGACATGCTGAAGGAGCTGTGCGCCGACAACAGGGCCATGGCGGCCAACATGCGCCGGGCGCATGAGATCTGCGACGACAAGAAGGACGTGGCGACGGCGAGCCTGCTCGAAAACTACATCGACGAAACCGAGCGCCGCACCTGGTTCCTGTTCGAGGCCGCCCGTGGGGCGGACGCGACCGGCCACTAGAACCAAGATCGCGCATGGGATCGCTGGCGGTCCCGTGCGGGCCGGATCGGTCCGTTCGGCGCCCTGCCGCGTCAGCGCTCCAGCGCCATGGCGATCCCCATGCCCCCGCCGATGCAAAGCGTCGCCAAGCCTTTGCGCAGGTCGCGCCGGCCCATCTCGTAGAGCAAGGTCGTCAACACCCGCGCGCCCGACGCCCCGATGGGATGACCGAGCGCGATCGCCCCGCCGTTGACGTTCACGATTCCCGGATCCCAGCCCATGTCCTTGTTGACCGCGAGGGACTGGGCGGCGAAGGCCTCGTTGGCCTCGATGAGCTGAAGGTCCTTGACCTTCCAGCCGGCCTTTTCGAGCGCTCTGCGGGAGGCCGGGATCGGCCCCGATCCCATCAGCGCGGGGTCGACGCCCGCCGTCGCCCAGGAGGCGATGCGGGCCAGGGGGGTCAGGCCGCGCTTCCGCGCCTCGGCGGCCGTCATCAGCACGAGCGCGGCCGCTCCGTCGTTGATGCCGGACGCGGAGCCCGCCGTCACGGTGCCGTCCTTGGAAAAGGCCGGCTTGAGCTTCGACAGGGCCTCAAAGGTCGTGCCGGGACGGATATGCTCGTCCTGGTCGACCACCACGTCACCCTTGCGGCCCTTGACGGTGAAGGGGGTGATCTCGTCGGTGAAACGTCCCGACTTCTGGGCGGCCTCGGCCTTGTTCTGGGACGCGACGGCGAACTTGTCCTGGTCCTCGCGGCTGAGCTGCCATTTCGCCGCGACGTTCTCGGCCGTGGTGCCCATGTGGTAGCCGTGAAAGGCATCCATCAGCCCGTCGCGCAGCATGGTGTCGACGAGCTTCAGCTCGCCCATCTTCACGCCGGTGCGCAGGTAGGCCGAATGCTGCGCCTGGGTCATCGACTCCTGGCCGCCGGCCACGATGATCGAGGCGTCGCCGTTGGCGATTTGCTGCAGGCCGAGCGCGACGGCGCGCAATCCGCTGCCGCAAAGCTGGTTGAGCCCCCAGGCGGTCTTGTCCTGGGGGATGCCCGCCGCCATGGCGGCTTGGCGGGCGGGGTTCTGGCCCTGGCCGGCGGTCAACACCTGCCCCAGGATGACCTCGTCGACCTCGGCGGGCCGGACATCCGCCCGCGCCAAGGCGGCCCTGATGCTTTCGGCCCCGAGTTCGTGGGCCGGCGTGGCGGCGAACACGCCGTTGAAGGCTCCGACCGCCGTGCGCGCCGCGCTGACGATGACGATGTCGGTGGTCGGCATGATCGCTCCTTCAGTTCAGGTGTCGTCGCGGTCTCGGCCCAACTATCCCGCAGCGGGCGTCGCGCGTCCATCGCCCGATATGGGGCCGCCGATCGGCGGAAACAGGCCCGGCCCTCGCCTCGTCGATGACGGGAGGGCCGAGGGTGTCCTCGGCCGGGCGTGCCAAGGGATTCCCCTACCGCTCGGCGCCAGGGTTGCTTAAGTATGGGTTAAGCCAGATCCTGCGACGGGCGCCGGTTTGGTGCCCTCACGCGAGGGTGTTCCCCGGCCTTGGTGGAAGCGACATGACCGAGAGTGGCAAGCAGCCGATCACCATCAAGAAATACGCCAACCGCCGGCTCTACAACACGGGAACGAGCACCTATGTGACGCTCGAGGACCTTGCCGTGATGGTCAAGAACGGCGAGGACTTCGCGGTCTTCGATGCCAAGACCGGCGAGGAGATCACGCGCAGCGTGCTGGCGCAAATCATCTTCGAACAGGAAGGCAAGAACGGGCAAAGCCTGCTGCCGACGGCGTTCTTGCGGCAGTTGATCCGCTTTTACGGCGACAGCATGCAGATGCTGGTTCCGAGCTACCTTGAATTCACCATCGACAAACTGACCAACGACCAGCACAAGATGCGCGAACAGGTCGAGGGCGCGCTCGGCAGCAAGATGCTGCCCGGCAGCGTGTTTCGCGGACAGTTGTTCGACCAGCTCGAAGAACAGACGCGCAACAACATGCTGATGTTCTCGCAAGCCTTGACGATGCTGAACCCTTTCATCCCGAAACCCGCTGCCGCGACGGGAGCGGCCGAATTCCCGCCGCCCGTCAAGGGCGACGACCTCGACTCGTTGCGGAACGAACTCAGCGACATGCAGAAGCGGCTGGAGCGGCTCGCCACGAAGGGCTGAGGTGGGCAGCGACGCCCCGGCGCCTCAACCCCGCCCGGATGGACCAGAACCGGGCGCGCTCGTCCCGCCGCGCGGCATCGGCCGCCAATCGGGCGGGGCCAGTTCGAAACCATCAAAGCTGAAACCCGGCGCGACCGTGCAACCCACCAGGGTCCAGGCCCCGAGACTGGTCGCGGTCTGCCACGTGCCGGGCGGCACCACGATCTGCGGCCATTGACCGGCATCGATCCCCGGGCCGAGGTGAAGCGCCTCGGCGTCGTGCCCATTCGGCGATTGGGTCAGCACCAGCGGCGCGCCCGCGTGGTAGTGCCAGATTTCCGCCGCGTCGACGCGGTGCCACTCGGACACCTCGCCAAGGCCGAGCAGGAAAAGGATCGCGGTCGACAAGGCCCTGCCGTCCGCGCCAAGGCGGGGGTCGCGGAAGGTTTCCCGGTAATGACCGCCTTCGGGGTGCGGCTTGAGGTCGAGCCGCCGGATGATGTCGCTCGCCTTTAGGCCCTGGGACGAGGCGGGCTCAAAGGATGGCGGGCTCACGCCTTGTTCTTTCGCTCGCGCAACTCGCTGAAAACCGCCGCCGGATCGGCATCCGCCATGCCGATGGCTGCCTTCACGGCCGGGTTGTCGGCGCGCAGGAAGGGATTGGTGGCGAGCTCGATCTCGATCGTGGTGGGAAGGGTCGGCGTGCCGGCCTCGCGCATCCGCTCGATGCCCATGGCCCGCTCCCGCAGCACCGCGTTGTCGGGGTCGACCGTCAGGGCGAAGCGGGCGTTCGACAGGGTGTATTCGTGGCCCGCGTAGACCTGCGTTTCGAGAGGCAGGTGGGTCAGCTTCATCAGGCTCTCGTACATGACGTCGAGCGGAGTTTCGAAGACGCGGCCGCATCCGAGGGCGAACAATGTGTCGCCGGCGAACAGCACGTCCTCCGCCTCGAACCAGTAAACGATATGCCCGGCCGTGTGACCGGGCGTCTCGATCACCTTGGCGGACAATTGCCCCACGGAAACGGTGTCGTGCTCGGCCACGCCGAGGTCGACGCCGCCGATCCCTTGCGCCTCCTTGGCGGGGGCGACCACACGGACGGCCGGATAGCGGGCCTTGAGCCCCGCCACCCCCTGGATGTGGTCGGCATGGTGATGGGTGAGCAGGATGTCGGTCAGCGTCCACCCTGTTGTCGCCAAGGCGTCCAGCACGGCGTCGGCGTCGGGGGCGTCGATCGAGGCCGTGGCGCCGCTCGCCGGATCGTGGACCAGCACGCCGTAATTGTCCTTGAGGCAGGGGAATTGATGGAACTTGGCGGGCATCGGCTCATCCGGGTTGGCACGTCGGTCACGGGAGGTCGGCGGTCGACGTGGTCGCCATGGGGGAAACGCGCAATTGGGCCAGGAGATTGCGGGTTTTGCGCAGCACCTCGAACCGGAACCCGTGGAAGCTGAACACTTGGCCGGTTTCGGGGATCGATTGCGCTTCGTGGATGACGAGCCCCGCGATCGTTGTGGCCTCGTCGTCGGGCAGGCTCCAGTTCATCGCCCGGTTCAGGTCGCGGATCGGTACCGAGCCGTCGACGATCACGCTTCCGTCGGGCTGGGTCCGCACACCCTGAACGGCGACGTCGTGTTCGTCGATGATGTCGCCGACGATCTCCTCGAGGATGTCCTCGAGCGTCACCAGACCCATCACTTCGCCATATTCGTCGACCACCAGGGCGAAGTGGATCTTGCGCTTGAGGAAAGCCTCGAGCTGGTCGCGCAGCGTGGTGGTCGAAGGCACGAACCAGGTCTCGAACGCGAGGTCTTCCACCGACAGGCGCGTGGCGTCGCCCTGCGCCTCGTTGAGGGCGCGCAACAATTCCTTGGCGTGGAGAACCCCCACGATGTTGTCGGGCTCGCCCTTCCAGAGCGGCAGGCGGGTGTGCGGGGAGGCGAGCGCCGCCCGCACCAGGTCGGGCGCCGGCATGTCGGCGTCGATGGTGCCCATCTTGGTCCGGTGGATCATGACGTCCTCGACCGTCAGTTCGTCGAGGTCGAGCAGGCCGCCGAACATGTCGCGGGCGCCCCGCTCCACGCCGCCTTCCCGGTGCAGCAGGTCCACCGTGCTTTTCAGCTCGTCCCGACCCGACAGGATCGAGCGCCGCTCGTTGAGCGACACGCCGAACAGCGTCAGGATGGTTTGCACGATGACCTCGACCCCCTTCAGCAGGGGGCCGAACACGGCGACGAAGGCCGAAGCGGCGGCCCCGAAGAAGAGTGCCACCCGTTCGGGGTAGTTGATCGCGATGGTCTTGGGCATCACCTCGGCGAAGACGAGCAGCAGGGCCGTCATGATGCCGGTGGCGTAAAGGACGCCCCGCTCGCCGAAAACCACGACGAGGAGGCTGGTCATCAGCGCCGAGGAGCCGATGTTGGCGACGTTGTTGCCGAGCAGCATGGCGCCAATCAGCCGGGCGCGGTTGTCGAGGAGGCGCGACACCCGTCCGACGCGCGTGGCGCCCACCGTTTTCTCGAGCGCGTTGATGCGCGCCTTCGAGGTTGCCGTCAGCGCCGTTTCGGCGCCTGAAAAGCAGGCCGACAGCACGATGCAGACGACCACGATCCCGATATCAAACCAGAAGTCGGCTGGCGCCATGGTTCCCGTTGCGGGCATCGGCTAGGTGGTTCCCATCTCGCTTGCAAGAAACGCCGCGACGGCGGCGTGGTCGATCCCCCTGGCGATGAAACTTCGCCCGATGCCATTCGCCAGGATGAACGTCAGGCTGCCCCTTTGGACCTTCTTGTCCTGGGCGATGGCGTCCAACATGGCATCCGGCGCGGCGTTCCAACCGGGGATGTCGTTCATGCGGGTGGGCAGGCGCGCCGCCTGGAAATGGCGGGCGACGCGATTCGCATCCTGTCCGGTGCCAAACCCCAGCCGGGTCGAGAAGCGGAACGCCAGGCAGATGCCGACCGCCACGGCCTCCCCATGCACCAGCCGCGTCCCGTCATAACCGGTCAGCCGTTCCAGCGCGTGGCCAAAGGTGTGGCCGAGGTTGAGGAGGGCGCGGTCGCCGAGTTCGTACTCGTCCCGCGCCACGATCGCGGCCTTCGACCGGCAGGCTTGCGCGATGGCTTGCGCGCGCTCGGCGCCGCCGGCCTCGATGGCTGGTCGGTTGCGCTCCAGCCATTCGAAGAAGGCCGCGTCATCGATCAACCCGTATTTGGCGAGTTCGGCGTAACCGGCTTGGAATTCGCGCGGCGGCAACGTGTCAAGAACGCCCGTGTCGGCCAGCACGAGGCTGGGCTGGTGGAAGGCGCCGACGAGGTTCTTGCCCAGGGGCGAGTTGATCGCCGTCTTGCCGCCGACGGAGGAATCGACCTGGGCCAGAAGGCTCGTCGGGACCTGCACGACGCGCATGCCGCGCTTCAGGCTCGCGGCCGCAAACCCCGCCAGGTCGCCCACCACGCCGCCGCCAAGCGCCACCACGAAGTCGCGGCGCTCGAGCCGGGCCGCCAGGATGGCATCGCAGACCTTCGCGAACCCCGCGTAGGATTTGGTGCCCTCGCCCGGTTCGACCACCACGGTTTCGGCCCGGATACCCGCGGCCGCGAGGCCCAACAGGAGCGGGTCCAGGTGGTGCTGCGCCACATTGGCATCGGTCACCACCGCACAGGTCGCCTGCGGGTCGAGGGCCTTGATCCAAGCCCCCGCGCCGGCGATCAGGCCCGGGCCGATGACGATGTCGTAGGAACGCGTGCCGAGATCGACCGGGACCGTGACAAGCGCGTTCTCGGCTGTGGTCGAGCCGGGCCCAGGGTGCGCCGATGGAAAAGTGAGTGGCATTGGTTGAAGCGACGGGCGCCTTCAGGAAGGGTTCGGACGGGTGTCGATGGCCTTGAAGATAGCCTCGACGACGGCGTCGTGAGGCCCGTCGCGGGAGTCGACGACGAGGTCCGCCTCGGCATAAACGGGGTAGCGTTCATCCATCAGGCGACGCATCGTCCCTTCCGGGTCGGACGTCAACAGCAAAGGCCGGTTATGACGCTTGCGGACGCGGCGCATCAACACGTCGAAATCCGCCCGCAGCCAGATCGACAAGGACCGCGCCTTGAGGGCTGCGCGGGTCGCCGGATGAATGAACGAGCCGCCGCCGGTTGCGACCACCTGGCCGCCCGCTGAAATGAGCCGGCCCACGATGCTGCATTCCCGGTCGCGGAAATAGGCCTCGCCATGTCGCGCGAAAATGTCGGGGATCGACATCCGGGCGGCCGTTTCGATCTCGTGGTCCGAGTCGACGAACGGCAGGCCGAGACGCGAGGCGAGATGGCGCCCCACCACGGTCTTGCCCGCGCCCATCATGCCGACCAGCGCGATGGAGCGCCCGCCGAGCGACGCGATCACGGACTCTTCCCGCGATCCGGGCCGCAGCGCCGGTTCGCGTCGAAGAACCACATCATCGGTCGTGCCGCTCGCCCTCATTCCCAAGTCTTAGCACGGCCCATGGACTTGCCAAGCCGGCAACCCCGGACCCGTCCCGGCCCCACACATGTTCTGCAGGGCCGGGTGCCGGTTCGTTCAAAGGGCGGAATTGATCCAGCGCAGCAGTTCACCCTTCGGCTTCGCGCCGATCATCTTGGAAACAGCCTCGCCATCCTTGAACAGCATGAGGGTCGGGATCGACTGGACGCCCAGCTTGATCGTCATGTCGGGGTTCTCGTCGATGTTGAACTTGGCGACCTTGACCTTGCCCTGCATCTCCTTGGCGATTTCCTCAAGGGACGGCCCGATCATCCGGCATGGGCCGCACCATTCAGCCCAGAAGTCGACAACGACCGGCTCGGACGAGCGCAGCACGTCCTGATCGAAGCTGGCGTCGGTCACTTTGGCGGTGGCGGAATCGGCCATGACGAACCTTTCAGGTGTGGCCGGACTGTCCCGGCCGTCGTCGGATTGAGGTAGGAACAGGGCTGGGCAACGTCAAGACGACCCGTTCCGCCTCACGCGTCCGTCGGTGGTTCGGCCTCGAAGGGAACCACCCCTTGGTCGCCGAGCCGGGCGATGGCGTCGTCAAGGGCGACGCCGGCGATGCGGCGGTCCGGCCGGATCTCCGCCAGCGGCACCAGCACGAAGGCCCTGTTCAGCAGGTGGCGGTGGGGCAGGATGAGGTCCGGCGTGTCGAGTTCGACTTCACCATAATACAGGATGTCGATGTCGATCACGCGCGGCCCCCACCGCTCGGTGTCGACCCGCCCCATCTCAACCTCCAGGGCCTTGATGCGCCCCAGCAGTATCGCGGGCGGCAGGCGCGTGAGGCCCCAGGCGCAGGCATTGACGAACCAGTCCTGGTCCACGTGGCCCCAGGGCGCCGTGCGGTAAAGCGAGGACAGGACGAGGCCCTCGACGAGACCGGTTTCCTCGAGCAGGCGCGCCGCGCGGCCGATGGTTCCGGCCTTGTCGCCGACATTGCTGCCGAGGCCGAAGCCGACCTCCCGGGCCTCGCTCGCCGGCATGCCGCTCATCGGGCCGGCCTCGGGGCGATCGCGCCAAAAACCTGCAGGGCCGCCACGTGGGCCGCCACGTCGTGGACGCGGAAAACCGAAGCCCCCAGGCTCAAGGCCGCGAGATTGGCGGCAAGCGTGTGCGGCAGCCGGTCGGCGAGGGGCGCCTCGCTTAGTGGCGCCAGGAAGCTTTTTCGCGACAAGCCGACCAGGATGGGGAAACCCAAGGCGCGCAACCGGGGAATGGCGGCGATCGCCCCCACCTGCTGGCCCGGCGTCTTACCGAAGCCGATCCCGGGGTCGAGCATGATCCCGGCGCGGGCGATCCCCGCCTGGTCGGCGACGCGGAGCGAGGTTTCGAAGAACCGCAACAGGTCGTCGGCGATGTCGATCCGGTCGTCCTTGGCGTGCCGGTTGTGCATGATCACGACCCCGGCGCCGGCGCCGGCCACCGTGCCGGCCATCCTGGGATCGCCCTGCAGGCCCCAAACGTCGTTGACGATCGTGGCGCCCCGCCGCAAGGCCTGTTCGGCCACGACCGCCTTGGTGGTGTCGATCGAGACCGGAACCGGCAGCCGGCCCGCCAGAGCCTCCAGCACCGGCGTCACCCGCCCCAATTCCTCCTCGGCGGTGACGGGCACGAAGCCGGGCCGGGTGGACTCGCCCCCGATGTCGACGATGGCGGCGCCGGCCGCCACGTGCCGCAGGGCATGGTCGGCGGCGGCTTCTGCGGCGATGAATGAGCCGCCGTCCGAGAAACTGTCAGGGGTGACGTTGACGATCCCCATCACGAGCGGCTTCGCGCCGGCCAGCATCGCCCCCAAATCGCCGGCGTCGGTTCCTACCACCCGTTCGTGCCCTTGGGTCCCTTGAAGGGGCCGGCCACCCGGCTGGTGATCCAGCCGCCGTAGAACCCGCCCTCCTGCGGGGTGACGCGCTCGCCATCCACGAAGCAGGCGTCGACCCGGCCGGGGTAGAAGGCGAGATAGCCGCCGAGCAGGCGAAACGCGGGTGTCGGGTCGGGGTAGGCCCAGGCCGCCAATGGCCGGCGCACCGCCCCCACCACGACGTCGTAATAGCGCGCCCCGCCTTTCCACTCGCATGAACTGCGGGTGTCGGCCGGCTCCAGGCAGGCCATGTCGACGTCGGCGGGGGGGAAGTAGTAGGAAGGGGGGTGGCTTGTCTCGATGGCGCGGAACCCCGCGCGGGTTTCGGCCACGGTGCGGCCGGCGACCTCGACCCTGAGATGGGCCGTGACGGGTTCGGCGCGCGCCGGCCTCGGGAAATCCCAAACGCTTTCCTGGCCGGCGCCGGGCGGGATTGGGGTCGGGCGGGGGATCATTGGGGTTGTCCTTCGGTCGCCGGTTGGGGCGCGCGGCCTTCGAGCGTGTCGGTCATAAGCGTGTAGCGGGCGCGCGTCACCATCATGGTCTGGAACCAGGTGGCGAGGTCGTCCCACGGGTCCTTGACGGTACCAAGCCCGGACACGAAGGCCACCACGGTTCCGACCTGTGTTTTCCCGATCACCACAAACCAGCCGCCCACGCCCAGGATGGCGGCGATCCCGAACTGGTGGCAAAGGTTCATCAGGAAGTTCATCGAATACTTGAGTTTGTAGACGCCTATGTTGAGCGTGAAGACGCGGGCGAACCGGTCGTCCTGCTCCGTCGAGGCCGCACCGTCGCCGCCGTCGATGACGCCCGCGCTGGCTTCCCGCAGCACCGCGATCCGGGCCTGGGCGCGGCGGTTGATGGCGCGCTGGATCAGCGGAACGAAGACGAGCTGCGGCAGGTAGACCCCGAGCAGCACGAGGGCGATCACCGGCTCGATGTAAAGGAGGTATCCCACCACGCTGACCATGATGCCCCCCTGCAACAGGGGCTCCGACAGGCTTTCACCCATGAAGGCGCCGATGGGCTCGCTTTCGGCGACGATCATCGAAATCTGCGTGCCTTGGGCCGTCGCGTCGGGCGAGTCGTCGGCGGGGCGGTGTTCGTCGTTGATGTAGGAGCGTAGGGTCAGCACGGCGTGTTCGGAAACCCAGCTCCGGTAGATGTTCGACAGCAGCTTCAAGAGTCCCTGGGCCAGGACGATGCCGGCGTAGGTCAGGGCCAGGATGGTGATCGACCGCAGCCCGCTTTCCTTGATGGCGTGGTTGACCATGCGGCGCTGCACTTCGAGCGGCGCCGTGTCGAGCACCGCGACCCCGATGGCCAGCAGGCAGAGCCAGACCTGATCGCCCGCGCTCAGCCGCCACGCCAGGCCGAACAGGGAGCGCGGCAGGGCTAGGCCGTTGAGCAGGTGCTCGCCCTGCTTGCCCCGCCATGGCGTCGGCCACAGGGTGAACCGGGTCTTTCGCCCAGGGCCGCCTGGGGTGGGCCGCGCAGCCGCCGCCGTCGCGCCGGACAGGGCCTGCCGTGCACCTGGGCCTTCTCGCATTCCCGCTTTCTCCAGGCCGCCGCGTCGTGCGGCGCCGTTCTCCATGTGCCCCTTTGAACCCGCGCGGCGCAACCGATATAAGGCTCCACAACGGCTCCGCCATTTCAGGAAGAACCATGGACAAGATCCCCGTCACGGTGCTGACCGGCTACCTCGGCGCCGGCAAGACCACGCTGCTCAACCGCATCCTCAGCGAGGACCATGGCAAGAAGTTCGCCGTGATCGTCAACGAGTTCGGCGAGATCGGCATCGACAACGAACTCGTGGTCGGGGCCGACGAGGAAGTGTTCGAGATGAACAACGGCTGCATCTGCTGCACGGTGCGCGGCGACCTGATCCGCATCCTGGAAGGCCTGATGAAGCGCCGGGGCAAGTTCGACGCCATCATCGTCGAAACCACGGGTCTCGCCGACCCGGCCCCGGTGGCGCAGACCTTTTTCGTCGACCAGGACGTGCAGAACAACGCGCGGCTCGACGCCGTCGTCACCGTGGCGGACGCCAAATGGCTCAGCGCGCGCCTGAAGGACGCGCCGGAAGCCAAGAACCAGATCGCCTTCGCGGACGTGATCGTGCTCAACAAGGTGGATCTCGTCTCAAAGGACGAACTGCGGGAGGTTGAAGGGCGGATCCGCGCCATCAACCCCTACGCCAAGCTGCACAAGACCAACCATTGCGCGGTCGACCTCGACGCCGTGCTGAACCGCAACGCCTTCGACCTCGACCGCATCCTGGAAATCGAGCCGGATTTCTTGGAAACCGACGATCACGATCACGATCACGGGCATGACCATCACGATCATGGCCACGACGGGCACGGCCACGCGCAAGCCCACGGGCATGGCGGAGCCAAGCACTACCACGACGAGGACATGCAATCCTTCGCCATCCTGCACGACGGGGAGGTGGACCCGCAGAAGTTCATGCCCTGGATCAACACGCTGGTGCAGGCCGAAGGCGGCAAGATCCTCCGCTCGAAGGGCATTTTGGCCTTCAAGGGCGAGCCGAAGCGGTTCGTGTTCCAGGGCGTCCACATGATGCTGGACGGGGACACGCAGCGGGACTGGAAGGCGGGCGAGAAGCGCACCTCCAAGCTGGTGTTCATCGGCCGCGACCTGCCCGAGCAGCAGATCCGCGACGGGTTCATGGCCTGCGCGGCGTGACCCGGTTCGGGTAGCCGGGAATTTTTAAAATGCGGCCGGCCGTCAGGGCGGCCGCGATGTTTGGTGACTGGTGGGACGCGGAAGCCCGCCTTAGAACCCGCAATCGCGGGAAGCCTGCTTCAGGACGCCGAGCACGTAAGGGGCGAACGAGCGCCAGCATTCGACGTGGAATAGCTCAGGTTCGCGCCGCCACAGCACGATGTCGGCCTTGGCCAGAACCGTCCGGGTGCACATGCCGACCGGGAAAGCCTTGAGATCAAGGTTGAGCGGGCAGCCGGCGTTGAGCACGGTGGCGCCCGCCGTGCCCCGGACCTCGATGCCGACTTGGCGGTGCGACACGTCGATGACGCAGCCGTGTTCGCGGTCGCAGGCCGCCTCGATTGATGCGGCGAGCCCGGCTTGCTCGGGGGCGAGCAGCAGCCATTCGTCCGGGCCGAGCCACAGGGCGGCGCGCGCCCCGGCCGCGTTGGCGCGCAGGGGATCGGGCGAAAGCTCGGCCCTGAACACCTCGCCGACACGACGCGCCGCGTCCGGCTCGCCCCGAAGGGTGATCCGCGTCATCGGCGGAAGAAACCCGATCGACACGGTGTTCTGGGTGGCGAGCGGGCTCAGCCGCCGCAGGACGGTGGACGCCTCAGCCATTCAGGCGCTCTCCTTGCGGGTCGTAGAAGACCGGGGACACGATTTTCGCGGGGATGGACCCGCCCGGCATGGGGATGAACAGCGTTTCCCCCATGCGGGAGCGGCCGCGCTCCACCACGGCGAGGGCGATCGAGCGACCCACCACGCCGCTGCGGTAGGAGGAGGTGACGTGGCCGAGCGCGTGCGTGCCGTTCGGCACCTCGGCCCGGTCGACGATCTGGGCGCCCTCGTCGAGCACGATAGCGTCGTCGTCGGGCAGCAGGCCGACGAGCTGCTTGCGTCCCTCGCCCGTCAGGAAGGGCCGGGTCAGCGAGCGCATGCCGACGAAGTCCGGCTTCTGCTTGGCCACCATGCCTCCCAGCCCGACATCGTCCGGCGTCATCGTTCCATCGGTGTCCTGGCCGACGATGATGTAGCCCTTCTCGGCACGCAGGACGTGCATGGCTTCCGTGCCGTAGGCGACGGCGTCATAGGCGCGACCCTCGGACCAGATCGCCTCCCACACGGCGCGACCATAATCGGCGGGCACGTTCACCTCGAAGCCGAGCTCGCCCGTGAAGCTCACCCGGAACAGCCGCATCGGCACGCCGCAGATATGCCCGAGCCGGATCGCCATGTGGGGCATGGCGGCGGCCGACATGTCGACGTCGTCGATCAACGGCAGCAGGATGTCGCGCGCCCGGGGGCCCTGAACGGCGATCACCGCCCACTGGTCGGTGGTCGAGGTCAGCCAGACCTTGAGATCGGGGAATTCGGTTTGCAGGTAGTCTTCCATGTGGTTCAGCACGCGGGGCGCGCCGCCCGTGGTGGTGGTCACGTGGAAGCGGTCGGGCGCCAGGCGCCCCACCACGCCGTCGTCCATGATGAAGCCGGCCTCGTTGAGCATCAGGCCGTAGCGGCAACGGCCGACCCCGAGCTTGGTCCAGCTGTTGGGGTAGAGGCGGTTCAGGAACTCGGCGGCGTCGGGTCCCGCCACCTCGATCTTGCCGAGGGTCGAGGCGTCGAAAAGGCCCGCGCTTTCGCGGGTGCGGCGGCATTCGCGGTCCACCGCCGCGTGCATGTCCTCGCCGGGCTCGGGGAAGTAGTGCGCGCGCTTCCACAGGCTCACGTCCTCGAACTCCGCGCCATGGGCCGCCGCCCAGTCGTGGATGGGCGTTTGCCGCACGGGGTCGAACATCTGCCCGCGCGACATGCCGGCGAAGGTGCCGAAGGTCACGGGGGTGAAAGGCTGGCGGAAGGTCGTCAGGCCCACGGCCGGCACCGGCTCGTTCAGCGCCTTGGCGGCGATCGCCAACGCGTTGAGGTTCGAGGTCTTGCCCTGGTCGGTCGCCATGCCGGTCGTGGTGTAACGCTTGATGTGCTCGATCGACCGGAAGCCTTCCCGCGTGGCGAGCTTGATGTCCTTGGCGGTGACGTCGTTCTGGAAGTCGACGAAGGCCTTGGCCCGCGCGCCGTCGCCCGAGATCGGAAGGGCGCCGCTGAACCCGCCCGGCCCGTAGGCGTCGTCGCCCCGCACCGCGAAGGCTTTATCGCCAAGGGCCGGGGCGTCGCCGCCCGCCGCGCCGGCCGCGTCCAGCCCCGCCGCGTAGCCGTCCGCCAGAACGTCCGCGAAGCCGAACAGGCCGCGGCAGGAGCCCGCCGAGCGCTGCGCCTGCACGGCCTTGCCGGGAATGAACATCTCGGTCGCCGTGTCGTAGGCGATCACGCCGCGCGATTGCGAAAACAGGTGGATCGACGGCGTCCACCCGCCGCTCATCAGCAGCAGGTCGCAGGGGATGCGCTGCAGGTCGGTCACGTGGTCGCCCGACACATGGGCGACGGTGGCTTCCGACACGCGCCAATGGCCCTTGGTGCCCATCACGGTTCCACCGGTGACGATGCGAAGGCCCGCGCCGCGCGCCTGTTCGACCAAGGGTCCGGTGGGACGCTCGCGCAGATCCACGATGGCGGCGATCGTCACTCCCGCGGCCTGGAGGTCGAGCGCCACCCGGTAGGCGCTGTCATGGGCGGTCGCCACCACGGCGCGGCTGCCCGCCTTCACGCCGTAGCGGTTGAGGAACACCCGGCCGGCTTCGGCCAGCATGACGCCAGGGCGGTCGTTGCCGGGGAACACCAGCGGCCGCTCGATCGCCCCGGTGGCCAGCACCACCTCGGCGGCGCGGACCTGCCACATCCGCTCGCGCGGCACCGTGGTGTCGACGCCCGGGAGGTGGTCGGTCAGGCGCTCGGCGAGCGCCACGAGGTTGTGCCCATAGTAGCCAAAGGCCTGGGTGCGGGGCAGCGCCGTCACGTTCGGCATGGCGGCGAGGTCGCGCAGGGTCGCGGCGAGCCACGCGGCGGCCGGCCGACCCTCGATTTCGAGCTTGGGTTCGGCCAGCAGGGCGCCGCCGAGTTCCGCGCCCTCATCGCACAGGATGATCTGCTTGCCGGCTCGCCCTGCGGCGAGCGCCGCCGCGATCCCGGCCGGCCCGGCCCCGACCACCAGCACGTCGCAATGAACGAACCGGTTGGCGTAAACGTCCGGGTCGCCCTCGTCGGCCGCCACCCCGAGGCCGGCGGCGCGCCGGATCGCCGGCTCGAACAGCTTCGCCCACAGCCCCGGGCCGCGCATGAATTTCGGGCCCATGAAGGTCTTGTAGTAGAAGCCCGCCGCGAAGATGGGCGACATCAGGCCATTCACCGCGCCGACATCGAAGGCCAGCGACGGCCAATGGTTCTGGCTGCGCGCTTCCATGCCGTCGTAGAGTTCGACCTGCGTCATCCGCAGGTTGGGGGTCACGCGGCCGCCGCCACGATTGACGGAAGTGAGCGCGTTCGGCTCTTCGGATCCGGCCGCCAGGAAGCCGCGCGGGCGGTGGTATTTGAACGAGCGCCCGACGAGGTGGACGCCGTGGCTGAGGAGGGCTGAGGCGAGTGTGTCGCCGGCCAGCCCGTCATAGCTTCGGCCGTCGAAGCTGAAGCGCCGGGTGGCGCCACGGTCGACCCGCCCGCCCGTCGGGGTGCGGAAGGGAGCGTTCATCGGGCGGCCTCCGTGGCGGCCACGCTTTGGTCGGGCGCCACGTCGCCAAGCTGGCGACGGGTCGCGGCGTCGAGCGCGAGGTCGGGGCGTGGCTCGCCGGTCTTGTAGGTTTGCAAGATGTTGTCGCTCACGGTGTCACGCAGGCAGTTGAAGAAGCGGCCGCAGCCCGAAGCGTGGCGCCAACGCTCGGCGATAACCCCGCGGGTGTTGCTACGCGCGTAAAGAAAGGCCCCCCAGGCCGCGTCGCTCGAAAGGCTAGGGTCGCGCACCACGTGGGCTTCCCCGGCGTGGCGGAATTCGAGTTCGGGACGCGGCCCGCAATAGGGGCAGGGGATCAGCAGCATGTCAGTGCGCCACGGCGGCCGCGGCCGCCTCGTCGATGAGGCGTCCGGACACGAACCGGTCCAGCGAGAAGGGGGCGCTGATGCGGTTCGGTTCGCCGGTCGCCACCTGGTGGGCGAAGACGTGGCCGGAGCCCGGCGTCGCCTTGAAGCCGCCCGTGCCCCAGCCGCAGTTGATGAACAGTCCTGGCACCGGCGTTTTGCCGATGATGGGCGAGCGGTCGGGCGTGACATCGACGATGCCGCCCCAGTTGCGCAGCATGCGCAGGCGGCGGACCATGGGGAAGAGTTCGCAGATGGCGTCAAGCGTGTGGGTGGCGATGTGCAGGCCGCCGGTCTGGCTGTATGAGATGTAGGCGTCCGTGCCCGCCCCGATCACCAGTTCGCCCTTGTCGGATTGCGACATGTAGGCGTGAATGGTGTTGGACATCACCACGCAGGGCATCAGCGGCTTGATGGGCTCCGACACCAGCGCCTGCAGGGGGAAGCTTTCGAGCGGCAGGCGGACCCCGGCCATGCCCAGCACCGTGCTGGTGTTGCCGGCGGCCACGACCCCGATCTTCTTGGTGCTGATCGGCCCGCGCGACGTGTCGACGCCCGACACGGCACCCGACGCGTCGCGGCGGATGCCCTTCACCTCGCACTTCTGCAGGATATCGACGCCGAGCGCCGAAGCCGCGCGGGCGTAGCCCCAGGCCACGGCGTCGTGGCGCGCCACGCCGCCGCGCCGCTGCAGGCTTGCGCCGACGATCGGGTAGCGCATGTTCTTCGAAATATCGAGGATGGGGCAGACGTCTTTGGCTTCCTCGGGGCTCAGCCACTGATTGTCGATGCCGAACAACCGGTTGGCGTGGACGTGGCGCTTGAACACCTGCACGTCGTGGGTATTGTGGGCCAGCATCATGCAGCCGCGGGGCGAGTACATCACGTTGTAATTCAACGCGTGCGACAGGTCCTGCCAGAGCCCCATGGCGTGGTTGTAGAGCGCCTCGCTTTCCTCCCACAGGTAGTTGGAGCGGATGATGGTGGTGTTGCGGCCGGTGTTGCCGCCGCCGATCCATCCCTTCTCCACCACCGCGATGTTGGTCATGCCATGCTCGGCCGCCATGTAGTAGGCCGTCGCCAGGCCGTGGCCGCCACCACCGATGATGATCGCGTCGTAGGCCGGTTTCGGCTCGGCCGGGGAGCGCCACTGCTCGGTCCAGCCCTGGTTGGCGCTGAAGCTCTGCCGGATGAGGTTGAGAAGGGAAAATTGCACGGTGGCCAGGCTCCGAGGGCGTGTTAACTTGTGTGTGGATCGCCAACCGGTCGGCGTCTTGCACGGACACGACAGGCGTATGTCGAATTTATGCTATGGCCAAACGGTCGCGGGGCCTGCCCCTCGTGGCATCCACGGCCTGTCGCCGGCACCCAGCCGCCCCTGGCGCCAGACCGCCGTCGCGGCGATGCAAATGGGCGAACCGGATCATGCGTTTTAAGCCATAAAACCGCGCGCGTGCCGTTAACCGAGATCGATATTGCCGAGCCTCCCCGTCTTAGAATGTCCCGCGCGGCTTGACAAACCGGCACGACCGTCATTTTAGGGCTGATGCTTCTTTGTTGAAGCTATGTCGTGCGCGAGTTTTTAAGGGCGGGGAATGGCGGAAACAGTTCTGATCACGGGGGGTGCCGGGTTCATCGGGCGCCACCTCGCCCAGGCCGCCCTGGCGGGAGGCTACCGGGTCCGCGTCCTCGACAGCTTGATCGAACAGGTGCACGGCGGCACCAAACGGCCGAAGGGCCTGCCCGACGGGGTTGAGTTCATGGCCGGGGATGTCCGGGACGCCCGCGCGATGGCGCGCGCCGTCAAGGGTGTCGACAAGGTCGTCCACCTCGCCGCCGAAGTCGGCGTCGGCCAGAGCATGTACGCGGTCGACCGTTACGTGGCGACCAACGATCTCGGCACGGGCGTGCTGTTCCAATGCCTGATCGAACACCCGGTCAAGCGTGTGGTGGTGGCGTCCTCGATGAGCATCTACGGCGAGGGCCTTTATCGCGGCCGCGACGGCGCCCTGCACGAGGACGTGTTGCGCGGCCCGCGCGGCGCCGACGGAAGCTGGGATCCGGCGGACGCCGCCGGGGTGCCGCTGGTGCCGGTGCCGACACCCGAATGGAAGCGTCCCGCGCTCGCCTCGGTCTACGCCATCACCAAATTCGTGCAGGAGCGGCTGACGCTGACGCTGGCGCCCGCCTACGGCATGGAGGGCGTCGCGCTCCGGCTGTGGAACGCCTATGGGCCGGGCCAGGCCCTGTCCAACCCCTATACCGGGGTGCTGGCCATCTTCGCCTCGCGCATCCACAACGGCAAGCCGCCGGTCATCTTCGAGGACGGCCAGCAATTGCGCGATTTCGTCCACGTCGAGGACGTGGCGCGGGCCTTTTTGCTGGCGCTCGACGAGCCCAAGGCGGTCGGCGGGGTATTCAATATCGGCAGCGGCGAGCATCGCACGGTGAACGAGGTCGCCACCCTTCTGGCCTCGGCGATGAACCGCGACGACATCCGGCCCGAGATCGCCGGAGTGGCGCGCGCCGGGGACATCCGCCACTGCATCCCCGACCTTGCCAAGGCCCGCGCGGAACTCGGCTTCGAGCCGCGCTGCGATTTCAAGGCCGGCTTGGCCGAACTCGCCGCCTGGGTGGCCGAGCAGCAGGCCGACGACCGCGTGACCGAGGCCCGCAAGGAGCTCGAAGCGCGAGGTCTCGTCGCGTGACGGGGGCGGCTGAGACGGGTGGTTCGCCCGGCCCGGGCGCCCGGGTGCTGGTGACGGGCGGGGCGGGTTTCATCGGCTGCAACCTCGCCGATCGCTTGGCGTCCGATGGTCACCAGGTGGTGGTCTACGACTCGCTCGCCAGGCCAGGGGTCGAGCGCAACCTCGCGTGGCTGCGCGAGCGGCATGGCGCGGCGATCGTCCCGGTCATCGCGGACCTGCGCGAGAGCGAAGCGCTGGCCGAGGCCGCGCGCGACGTCGCGGCCGTCTTCCATCTCGCCGCCCAGGTCGCCGTGACCACCAGCCTCCTGGCGCCGATCGATGATTTCGACATCAACGTCAGGGGCACGCTGACGCTGCTCGACGCCCTGCGCCGGCGCGGCGAGCCGGTTCCCTTGATCTTCGCCTCGACCAACAAGGTCTACGGCGACCTCGCCGACATCCCGCTCACCCAGACCAACGACGCCTACTTGCCGGAAGATCGGGCGGTGCGCGAAACCGGCATCGGCGAAAGCCGGCCACTCGACTTCCACACCCCCTACGGCTGCTCCAAGGGGGCGGCGGACCAGTATGTGCTGGACTACGCGCGCTCCTTCGGGGTGCCCACCGCCGTGATGCGGATGAGCTGCATCTACGGTCCGCGCCAGATGGGCACCGAGGACCAGGGCTGGGTGGCCCATTTCGCCATCCGGGCGCTGGAACGCCAGCCGATCAGCATCTACGGCGACGGCTGCCAGGTCCGCGACGTGCTCGACGTGTCGGACGCGGTGGCGGCCTATCTGGCGGCCTGGCGCAACATCGACCGTGTCAAGGGCCGCGCCTTCAACCTCGGCGGCGGCCCCGCCAACGCGGTGAGCCTGCGCCAGCTGCTGCGCCTGCTCGAGGAGATCACCGGCCACCCGGTGGCCACCCGCCTGTCCGACTGGCGGGCGGGCGACCAGAAATATTACGTGTCGGACATCCGCGCCGCCCAGCGCGCCCTGCAGCTGCCGGTCGTGCGCTCCTGGCAGGACGGCGTGGAAGCCCTGGTTCGTTGGCTCGCGGGCGAGCGCGGCATGGCGTTCGAGGGCGCGGCGCACCGGTTGAGGATCGCGTCATGAAGGTCGCCCTGGTCAATCCGGCGTGGGATTTCGCCAACAGCATCTATTTCGGCAGCCGCGATCCGCATTTCCCACTGGAACTCGGCTATTGCCGCGTTCTGCTAGAGTCCGCCGGCCACACCGTGCTGATGCTGGACGGCCACCTTTGCGGCACACCGACCGATGATCTCGCCGAAGCCGTGGCGGCCTTCGCCCCCGAATTGACGGTCGTCACCACGGCGCCGACCTATCTGTTCTGGCGCTGCGCCCAGCCCGAATTGCGAGTGCCGCGCGAGTTCTTCCTGGCGCTCGACGGGCGCGGCGGGCAGACGGTGGCGGTCGGCCCGCACGGATCGGTGACCCCGGACACCACCCTCCGCAAGCTTGGCGTCGACGTGGTGGTGCGGGGCGAATGCGAGGAGATCGTGGCACGGCTCGCGGCGGGCGGCGCCCTGTCGGCGGTTCCCGCCATTGCCTACCGGGACGGCGCCGGGGTTGCCGTGACGGGCGGCCCGCACGCCAGCGCCTTCACAAACCTGCCCGCCCTCCACTGGCCGGATGCCTGGGTGGCCCGGCATGTGACCCACCACCACCGGTTCGACCGCGCGCCGCGACGCCCCGGGGCCGAGGTGGAAGCGTCCCGCGGCTGTCCCTACCATTGCTCCTTCTGCGCCAAGATCGATTTTCGCGACAAATACCGCAAGCGGGACCTTGAGCCGCTGTTGGCCGAGATCGACGGGTTGATCGCGCAAGGGGTGGAATACGTCTACTTCATCGACGAGATCTTTCTGCCCAACCGGCCGCTGCTCGAAGCCCTGGTGGGGCGTTCGGTCGAGTTCGGCATGCAGACCCGCATCGACCTGTGGAAGCCCGACATGCTGGACCTGCTCGGGGCGGCGGGCTGCGTGTCGATCGAGGCCGGCGTCGAGAGCCTGACGGTGGAGGGCCGCGCCGCGCTCGACAAGAACTGCCGCATGAGCACCGACGACCTCGCCGAGCGCCTAGTCTACGCCCGGCGCTCGGTGCCGTTCGTGCAGGCCAACCTCCTGGAGGTCGCCGGCGACGACGCGGCGCTGGTGGTGGCCTGGCGGGACAACCTGCGCGCCAAGGGCGTGTGGGCCAACGACCCCGTGCCGCTCTACCCCTACCCGAGTTCGCCCGACTACCGCCGTCTTTGGGGTCTGCCGGACGCCCAGGCCTGGGAGCGGGCCCACGCCCATTACCTCGCCCAGTTCACCGCGTTCAGCGAGATCCAGGACGGGCGGCCCAAGCCCTTAAGCGACCTCGAGGCCTTGTGCTGCCCGGCGTGAGCGACCGCCGCATCCTGATGACCACGGACTCGCTTG
>CALMOK010000307.1:1529-5058 GCA_937871825.1 uncultured Alphaproteobacteria bacterium | reverse complement strand
CGGCCTGTCGGAGCTTGGCCACGCCGTGACCCTGGCGGTGCTGGGGCCGGCCCTCGATGCCGGCAGGCGGGCGCAAGCCGAAGCCGCCGGCCTCCGCGTCGTCGATACCGGGCACCCGCCCGAATGGCTCGCCGTCGATGCCGCCGCCGTCGCGGCGACCGCGCGCGCCGTGGCGCGTTTGGCGGCCGAATCCGGGGCCGACCTCGTTCACCTCAGCCATCCGGCGCTGGCCGCCGCCGCGGCTTTCCCTTGCCGCACCGTCGGGGTGGCCCATTCCTGTGTGGCGACGTGGTGGGACGCGGTGCGCGGCACGCCGTTGCCCCCGGATTTCGCGTGGCGGACGGCCCTGGTGGCCGACGGCTATCGCGCCCTCGACCGCCTGATCGCCCCGAGCCACGCCTTTGCGGCGGCCACGGCGCGCCGCTACGGCCTGCCGCGCCCGCCCGCCGTGGTTCACAACGGCCGCGCCGCCCGCCCGATTTCACGGCAACGGGCCGCCATCGACACGGTGTTCACGGCCGGCCGCTTGTGGGACGAGGCGAAGGGCATGGCGACGCTCGACCAAGCCGCCGCGCGGCTGGCAAGCCCGATCCTGGCGGCGGGGCCGACGCAGGGCCCGAACGGCTCGGCCTGCTCGTTCACCACCTTGCGGACACTCGGGGTGCTGGGCGAGGGCGCCGTCGCCGATCACTTGGCGGGCCGGCCGCTCTACGCCGCGCCGGCGCTCTACGAGCCATTCGGGCTGGCCGTGGCCGAAGCCGCGCAGGCCGGTTGCGCCCTGGTCCTGTCCGACATCCCGACCTTTCGGGAATTATGGGACGGGTCCGCCTCGTTCGTTCCCCCGCGCGACGCCGACGCCCTCGCGACGGTTCTCGCGGCGCTCCTGGCGGACCCCGGCCGGCGCGAAGCGCTCGGCGATGCGGCCGCGAGCCGCGCCGCCCGATACACGCCGGACGCCATGGTGGCGGGCACCCTCGCGGTTCACGACGCCGTGCTCGGCTCCTCCGCCACACGGACGAGGCCGAGCGCCGCATGAACGTCGTTTATTTCACTCATTCGCTCCAATCCTGCTGGAACCACGGCAACGCCCATTTCGTGCGCGGCGTCCTGGGTGAGCTGACGCGGCGCGGCCACGCCGTCACGGCGCTTGAGCCGGCCGGCGCCTGGAGCCTCGACAACCTGCGCCGGGATGCCGGGGAAGCGGGCCTCGACAGCTACAAGGCCGCCTATCCAAACCTTGCCTCCACGATCTACGGGCCGGACCTCGACCTCGCCGCGACGCTCGCCGGCGCCGACCTCGTGCTGGTCCACGAATGGAACGACCCGGCGCTGGTCGCCGCCGTGGGGGCGTTGCGACGACGCGGCGCGCCCTTCACCCTCCTGTTCCACGACACGCACCACCGTGCCGTCAGCGACCCCGCCGCCATCGAGACCTTCGACCTTCGCGGCTACGACGGCGTGCTGGCGTTTGGCGAAACGCTGGCCGCCGTTTACCGCCGATGGGGCTGGGAGGATCGCGTCTTCGTTTGGCACGAGGCCGCCGACACGCATGTGTTCCACCCGCCCGCCGTCGAGGGCGAACGGCGCGGCCTCGTGTGGATCGGCAATTGGGGCGACGACGAGCGAAGTTCGGAGCTGGACACCTTCCTGTTCGGCCCGGCGCGCGACACCGGCTTCGGGCTCGACGTCTACGGCGTCCGTTATCCGCAGACCGCGCTCGACAAGCTGGCGCTCGCGGGCGCCCGCTATCACGGCTGGTTGCCCAACGCCGCCGCCCCGGCGGTTTTCGCCCAACACCTCGCCACCGTACACGTGCCGCGCCGCTTCTACGTGGAGCAGCTTCCCGGCATCCCGACCATCCGGGTCTTCGAGGCGCTGGCCTGCGGCATCCCGCTGGTGTCGGCCCCCTGGCGCGACAGCGAGAACCTTTTCGAGCCGGGTCGCGATTTCTTGGTGGCGCAGGATGGTGCCGCCGTGACGGCGCATCTGCGCGCCCTCGCGGCCGATCCCGCGCTGCGCCAAGGCCTCGTCGAGCACGGGCTCGCCACCATCCGGGCGCGCCACACCTGCGCCCACCGGGTCGACGAACTGCTGGCGATCCAGGCCCGCCTGCCGCACCGAACGAGCGCCGTCGCATGAACATCGCCTTCTACGGCTCGAGCCTGCTGTCCTCCTACTGGAACGGCGCCGCGACCTATTACCGGGGCATCATTGGCGCCCTGGCCCGGCACGGCCACCGAACCACCTTCTACGAGCCCGACGCCTTCGACCGCCAGCAGCATCGCGACATCGAGCCGCCGGACTGGGCCGCCGTTGTCGTCTACCCGGCCACGGAAGCCGGGCTGCGGGACGTCGTGGCCCGCGCGGGGACGGCCGACGTCGTCGTCAAGGCGAGCGGCGTCGGCGTGTTCGACACCGAACTGCTGGAAGGCGTCATGGCGGCGGCGCGCCCTGACGCCATCCGCATCTTCTGGGACGTGGACGCCCCGGCGACGCTCGCCGAACTGCGCGCCGATCCCGACCACCCGACCCACGCGGCCTTGCCCGGCCTCGACTTCGTTTTCACCTACGGGGGCGGCCCGCCGGTGGTCGAAGCCTACCAGGGGTTCGGGGCGCGCCGCTGCGTGCCGGTCTACAACGCGCTCGATCCCGCGACCCACCATCCGGTGCCGCCCGACCCGCGCTTCGACGCCGACCTGTCGTTCCTGGGAAACCGGCTGCCCGACCGCGAGGCCCGGGTCGAGCAGTTCTTTCTCGATGCGGCCGCGCGCTCGCCGCGCCAAAGCTTCCTGATCGGCGGCAACGGTTGGGGGGACAAGGCCATGCCGTCCAACGTCCGCCACCTCGGCCACGTCTACACGCGCGACCACAACGCCTTCAATACCTCCTCGCGGGCGGTGCTGAACATCGCGCGGGACTCGATGGCGGCGGTGGGCTATTCGCCCGCCACGCGCGTGTTTGAGGCCGCCGGCGCGGGAGCCTGCCTCATCACCGACGCCTGGGTGGGGCTCGACCTTTTCCTCAAGGAGAACGAGGAGGTCCTGGTGGCGCGCGACGGCGCCGACGTGGCGGCGCTCCTCAAGGCGCTCACGCCCGACCGGGCTCGGACGATTGGCGAGGCGGGCCGGGCGCGGGTGCTGGCCGAGCACACCTATGAGCGTCGGGGCGTCCTGGTCGATGAAATCCTGCGCGCCGAGGTGCGGCGCAAGGCGGACGGGAGCGCGGCGTGACGGCGAGCCGCCCGTTGCGGCTGGTGGTGCTGGGCCTCAGCCTCTCCTCGTCCTGGGGCAATGGCCATGCCACCACCTACCGGTCACTGCTCAAAGCCTTCGCGGCGCGCGGCCACGACGTGACCTTCCTGGAACGCGACGTGCCCTGGTATGCCAAGGAGCGCGACCTCGCCGAGCCGGACTTCTGCCGCCTCGTTCTTTATGACGACCTCGCCGGCCTCGCCGCCCATGCGCCATTGCTCGCCGAGGCCGACGCCGTGCTGGTCGGCTCCTACGTGCCCGAGGGCGTCGCTGTCGGC
>CALMOK010000307.1:0-1519 GCA_937871825.1 uncultured Alphaproteobacteria bacterium | reverse complement strand
CAGCGGGTGGCGCGCGGCGTCAAGGCCTTCTACGACATCGACACGCCGGTCACGCTGGCGGCGCTGGACGCCGGCCGCTGCGACTACCTGTCGGCCGACCTCATCCCCGGATACGGGGTCTACCTATCCTTCACGGGCGGGCCGACCCTGGAGCGCCTGGAGCGGCATCACGGCTCGCCGATGGCGCGGGCGCTTTATTGCTGCGTGGACCCCGCGCTTTATCCACCCTCCCGGCGGCCCGCGCGGTGGGACCTCAGCTATCTCGGCACCTTTAGCGCCGACCGCCAGCCCGTTCTCGACCGGCTGCTCGTGGAGCCCGCCCGCCGGGCGCCGCACCTGCGCTTCGTGGTGGCGGGCCCGCAATATCCCGACACGGTCGATTGGCCCGCCAACGTCGAGCGGTTCAACCACGTGTCGCCGCCCGACCATCCCGAATTCTACGGCGTCAGCCGCTTCACCCTGAACGTCACCCGGGCCGACATGGTGCGGGCCGGCTGGAGCCCCAGCGTCCGCCTGTTCGAAGCGGCGGCCTGCGCGACGCCGGTCATCTCGGACCGCTGGGACGGCATCGAGGCGATCTTCTCCGCCGGCCGCACCATTCTGCTGGCCGAGGCGGCCGAGGACGTCTTGTCCGTTCTGGACGAGGTCGGCGAGGATCGCCGGCAGGCGATCGGGCGGGGCGCCCGCGCCACGGTTCTCGACGCCCACACGGCGGCCCACCGGGCGGCCGAACTGGAAGGCCATCTTCTGGCCGCGGGCCGACGCCTCGGCTGACGCCGTCCAGCCCTACGGTCCAACGTCGATCGAGCGAGAGGCCGCCTCAGCCTTCGAGCTTGTGGCCGTTATACATGTCGGCCGGCGCGAGCTGATACGGCTCGCGCGCCAGCCGTTTCACGATGTAGTTCGAGATCTGCTGCGTGATGATCTGCATTTCGACCGCATCGAACGTCCGGCCGTTGATCGCGACCGTGTTGTCCGACAGGTGAATGGTGAGCGGAACGGATCTGGCCGGCGGAGCCTTGGTGGAAAGGGTGTAGACGAGGCCAAGAATGTTCGTGTTCTTCTCAGTGGTGTAGGACTTTTGGACCGACACGTCCGCCAGGGTCAGGCCTTCCCGCTTCAGGGCAGTACTCATCAGTTCGTCGACGAGCCTGATCAACTTGCGAAATTCGTTGTTGTGGCTGTGCAGCGACGCAAACAGCGCTTTCGTCGCGGCCGGCAGGGTAGTGACCTCGGCGTTGAAGTAGGCCACGGCTTCAACAATCTTGTCGTTGATCATCATGGCTCTCCGAACCGGCCGGTGCGATCGAGCCTTGCGCCGACCCGTACCGTTCAGCGATAGACGATGCCACAACCCCCATAAATTTGGCAGATCAACCGTGCGGGGCAAGCCCTTTCATGGAGGATCACTCGCCGGGCGCGGCGAGCGGCCCGACTTCCGGCCGCGCGGGCCGCACCCGCAGCACCCGGGCCCGCAGCCGACTCAGCACGAGGTAGATGGCGGGCGTGGTGTAGAGGG
>CALMOK010000306.1 GCA_937871825.1 uncultured Alphaproteobacteria bacterium | reverse complement strand
CCTACCTCGAAGTGGGTGAAGAGGGCGGGGCGCGGTTCGGCTCCTCCAGCCAGGGCACCAGCCTGTGGCGGACCTACAAGGCGGTCGACGCGGCGGGTCGGTTCGCGATGCGGAAAGTGCACCAGCGCGGCGACATCTACCCGGTGTTCCGCGACCTGTTCCAGAAGCAGAACGGCGGTGCCGGCGCCAAGGAGACGGCATGAGCCTCGTCCAAACCGGCAAGCTGCTCTACGAGCACAGCGACTGGACCTTCGACACGATCCGCCGGATCAACGACGCCGTGGCCGAAATCGCCCACGGCGAACTCGGGCTCAACACCTATCCGAATCAGATCGAGGTCATCACGGCCGAGCAAATGCTCGACGCCTACGCGTCGACCGGAATGCCGCAACTCTACCAGCACTGGTCGTTCGGCAAGCATTTCGCCCAAAGCGAGGCAGGCTATCGCAAGGGCCACATGGGCCTCGCCTACGAGATCGTGATCAATTCGAACCCGTGCATCAGCTATATCATGGAAGAGAACTCGGCCACCATGCAGTGCTTGGTGATCGCCCACGCGGCCTTCGGCCACAATCATTTCTTCAAGAACAACTACCTGTTCGGGCAGTGGACCGACGCCGAAGGCATCCTCGATTACCTGACCTTCGCCAAGCGCTACATCACGACCTGCGAGGAGCGCTACGGCCACACGGCGGTGGAACGACTGCTCGACGCCGCCCACGCGCTGCAGGCCCAGGGCATCCACCGCTACCCCCGCAAGAAGCCTCACAACCTCAAGCAGGAGGAAGCGCGCGAGCGGGAGCGCGAGGCCCACCGCGAGGCCATCTACAACGACCTGTGGCGAACCGTACCCGGCAAGGCGACGCCAAGCGGAAAGGTGCAATCGGAAACGCTGCGCCGCGCCATGCTGGACCTACCGCAGGAAAACCTGCTGCAATTTTTGGAAAAATCCGCCCCGAAGCTGCAGCCCTGGCAGCGCGAGATCCTGCGCATCGTGCGCCTCGTCGCCCAGTATTTCTATCCGCAGCGGCAAACCAAGGTGATGAACGAGGGCTGCGCCACCTATTGCCATTACCGCATCATGACCCGGCTGCACGCGGAGGGGCGGATCGACGACGGGGCCTTCCTCGAATTCTTACAATCTCACACCAACGTGGTGCGGCAGCCGACGTTCGACAGCCAGCAGTACGGCGGCATCAACCCCTACGCGCTCGGCTTCGACATGATGTGTGACATCGAGCGGATCGTGACGGACCCGAGTGAGGAGGACCGCGAATGGTTCCCGGACCTTGCCGGCCGGGGCGACGTGATGGGGGTGCTGCGGGACACCTGGGCCAATTACCGGGACGAAAGCTTTATCACCCAGTTCATGTCGCCGCGCCTGATCCGGGACTGGCGCATGTTCCACGTCGCCGACGACCCGGTGCGCGACGACCTCAACGTGGCGGCGATCCATAACGAGCGCGGCTACCGATCGTTGCGGCGCTCCTTCGCCCGCCAATACGACGTGGCCTGGACCGATCCGGACATTCAGGTGGTGGACGTGGACCTCGTGGGGGACCGCAAGCTCATCGTGCAGCACAACGTGCTCGACGGCATCCTGCTCCAGGCCGACGACGGGCGCCGCGTCCTCCAGCATCTCGCCGACCTTTGGGGTTACGGCGTCGTGCTTCGGGAGGTTGAAGAACAAACGGGGACGCTGCTTTGCGAACACCAGGTCTCACCCCGCCCCACCTCGCCTTGAGCACTCGGGAGAGCGGTTGAGAGGCATGTCGTCGTTCGACGGCCCTTGCGCCCCGAAGGTGGATTTGTTAGACGACGCGCCTGCCGAACGGGACGACCCGGATCGGCCGTGCGGCCATGGCGGAATTGGTAGACGCGCTAGCTTGAGGTGCTAGTTTCCGAAAGGACGTGGAGGTTCGAGTCCTCTTGGCCGCACCACTTACATAATTTGAATTCTAGTTCTCAGGTTTTCGGTGTTGCCGCTGGACCTTTGCGCCGTCTTCCACCGGTCGATTTCGGCCGGCGTCATCAAGATCAGCGGCATGGCTTGGGGATGAACAGCGCCGACCTTGGCGTTCGGCGTCATCGTCAGGAGTCCGTAAAGGTCCGCCCTTGCGGACCTTGCGCATTGATGTCCAACTCGTCCAGATGCCGGTGAAGAAGGCGAGAGGTCGATCCTCGTCAAGCGCGAACCGGATATTGCCGCCTGCCTCGCGACTGAACGCGCAGAAGCTGGTGAGCATCACCGGTTCCCGGGGCCATGCTAGCATGTCCAGTGCGCCGAGCCCGTGTCGCGGATGTTGGTTGTGCCGCTGTCCGGCTCCATTCGCAGCAGTGCCGGAAAGTCGACCGTTTTGCTCCTGGCCTCCTGCTTCTTTTTTGCTTCGAGCAGAGCCTGCTTCAGCGACGGCATGCTCCACCGAGCCAGGACCAGCTCGCGGCCGACAGCGGTGTTGCGCACGATCGGGGCGGCATAGTCGGGGAGGATGCCGGGGCACGACGGCAGGTTGCCGGTCCTGACTACCATCGCTTTCAAGAACGCGACGATCGCCTACTGGTCCTCGGTGAGGCCGTTAAGTTTGCACATCGGACACAAGCCATAGGCGCTCTCAGCGTCCAGGCATTTCAACATTTTTTATTAACAAACGAAACCGACCCGATAGCGCCAACGTACCTTGAGGAAACCGACGTAACGTTGGCTGTTAAAAGTACGGGTTAGTACGACATGGCTATTCTGACGAAGAATCAGCGTTATGTTTTTGAGAACCTCGAGTTAGTGACCTATACCGTCAATGATCGAGGCAGAACAATCTATCGGGTAAGTGGGAGAAAATGTTCGGTCGACATCTATGCATTACGAGCGAAAGGTGTGCTAAAAAAGGGAACTGGTTTACCTGAGTTCGAACAGGGCCTAACTGTCATCGACGGCGAATTCTTGAGGGTCGTTCCGGAGAAGCAAGACGCCTAACGCATCGTTTATACTGACGTCTGGTCAGTTTGTTATTTTATCGATCTATCAACATTAATAACACTTTTGACTTCCTGGAAGGATGCTCGCCTATACCCGATAGAAAGCCCGCCCAGCACGTCGTGGAACGCGGGCTGATGAAGTCCGTCCGGAGCTTCCACGGCGTCGCCGGCCAGCGGCCACGAAGGTGATCGTATCGCGGCCAAACTGCCGGTTCAGTGTGTCAAACACTGCCATGTGGGCCTGACTGTCGGGAGGTCGTCAGGGCAAAAGCTCAGCCTCGTCGCTTTTCGTGCCCCGGGCCACAACCTGAAGCGCGCCATCCGGCAAGGGCCGCTGCAAGGCGAGGGCTTCGGACGTCGGTGCCGTCATCCACCGGTCGACTTCGGCTGGCTTCGTCAAGATCACCGGCATGGCCTTGGGATGGACCGTGCCGACCTCGGTGTTGGGCGTCGTCGTAAGAAATCCGTAAAGGTCCGCCGTCACCACGCCTTCGCGGACCTTGCGCACCGACGTCCAGCTCGTCCAGATGCCGGCGAAGAAGGCCAGCGGCCGGCTTTCGTCAAGCGCGAACCAGATATCGCCGCCGGCCTCGCGGTTGAACTCGCTGAAGCTGGTGAAGGGCACCACGCACCGGTTCTCGGGGCCTAGCCAGCGGGTCCAGTGCGCCGAACCCGTGTTGCGGACGTTGGTGGTGCCGCTGTCCGGCTCCATTCGCAGCAGCGCCGGGAAGTCGACCGCCTTGCCCTTGGCTTCCAGCTTCTCGGCTCGCTTCATGGTCGCCTCGAACAGGGCCTGCTTCGACGACGGCATGCCCCACCGAGCCAGGGCGAGTTCGCGGCCCGCAGGGGTATTACGCACGATCGGGGCGGCATAATCGGGGAAGATGCCGGGCATCGACGGCAGGTTGCCGGTGCGGTCCACCATCGCATTCGTGAACGCGATGATCGCCTGCTGGCCCTTGGTGAGGCTGTAAAGGTTGCACATGGCAGCCGAGATTAATCCGCAGCCAGGATGCCGTCCATGCGCCAGTGCCCCGCCCGTGCCGCGCGGCCTGGTCCAGGTCGCGGATGCACCGGACGATCTGCTGGAGGGTTGCCGTGGTCATGAACGCCTTCCCGTGATGATGCCTGCCGTCAGGGGCACGAGGGCCACCAAGCCGGCCAGCATCCAGAAGGCAAATGGAAGCCCGATCACATGGGCGAGGAAGCCGATGCCGGCGGGGCCGACCAGGACGCCCGCGTAACCGATCGTCGTGATCGCGCCGACCGCAAGGGCGGACGGCATCGCCCGCTGCGCGCCGGCCAGCCGGAAGTAAACGGGAACGATGTTCGAGGCCCCGAAGCCGATCAGCAGGAAACCAGTCAGGGCCACGAGCTTCACCGGCGCCAGGAGCAGCACCGTGAAGCCGCCGACCGCCAGCAGGCCGCCCCAGATCAGCGTCTTGCGGTCGCCGATCCGAGACGTCAAGGCGTCGCCGCCGAGACGGCCGGCCGTCATGGCGATGGCGAAGAGGATATAGCCGAGGCCTCCCTGGTCGCGCGCAGCCAAGCCTTTGTCGGTGATGAGCAGCGCGCTCCAGTCAAGCATGGCGCCCTCGGCCAGGAAGATCGCAGCCGCGAGACCAGCGAGGAGGAGCACGATCCCTTGCGGGCGGACGAACATCGGTCCTTCGTCGGCCTTTGATGAGCGGAGCAGGCGCGGCGCGGCCCCCGCCATCGCCGCCAGCATGATGACGGCGGCGATGAGCGTTCCCGGCAAGGCGCCGACACCGGCCGACAGCAGGGTCGTCATCAGCAGCGAGCCCACAAAGCCTCCGATGCTGAACAGGGCATGGAAGCCGGACATCAGCGGCCGACTGGCGGCGCGCTCCACCTCGACCGCGTGAACGTTCATCGCAACATCGATCGACCCAAGGGCCGCACCGAAGAGCAGCAAGGCGCCACCAAGGGCCACACTGTTCGACACGACCGACAAGAAGGGCAGCATGACGGCCAAGCCGACGCCACCGGCGATGATGACGGGCCTGCTCCCGTAGCGGGCGCTGAGCGGCCCAGTCGCGAGCATCGCCGCGACGGAGCCTATGCCGAGACAGAGCAGCAATAAGCCGAGCGTGGCGTCGTCAACGCCGAGCCGTTGCTTGGCGAAGGGAACGAGCGGCGCCCAACAGGCAATGCCGAAGCCGGCGACGACGAAGGCGAGGCGGGTCGCCAGTCTTGTGGATGGGCGATCGGCTGAATCCATGGAACGTTCCTTGATGATCTCAATCATTGGGAGTGATGAGGAGGCGGCAGCCCGCCCGTTCGAGTAGGGAGCGCTGTTCGGCCGTCGTCGCGGCTTCCAGCACGATGAGGTCCACACGGCTCAGAGCGGCGGCCTGATGAGGAGCTTGTTCGGTGAGCTTGTCGGTCGTCGCCAGCACCACCGTGTGGCGGGACGCATCCAGGATGGCGCGCTTGAACGTGGCGTCGGCGAAGTGAAAAGCGCCAATACCGAACTCGGCCGACACCGAGCATGCACCGAGAAAAGCATGGTCGAACCGCATGCGCGCGACCGTCTGCAACGCAGCGGCATCGACGCAGCCGCCGACAAAAGGATCAGCGAGACCGCCGACGACAATCAGCCGAAGGTCCTGGCGGCGCAAGATCGCGCCGGCGATCTCCACCGAGTTCGTCACAACGGTCAAATCGGCATCTTCAGGCAGGAACTCGACGAGCGTCAGGTTGGTGCTGCCGCTGTCCAGGAACAGCATCTCGCCAGCCTTGACGACCGTGGCGGCCGCGCGGGCCAATCCGCCCTTGCGGTCGGACCCTTCGCGAATCCGCGCCGCCATGGGCTCCAGGGCAGGTGAAAGCGGCAGGGCGCCCCCGTAAACGCGTCGGCAGCGGCCCTCGGCAGCCAGTGCCCGCAGATCGCGGCGGATCGCGTCTTCGCTGACGCCGAATTCGCTGGCGAGCGCGGTCGCGACGACGGGTTGACCATTGAGCAGGCGAGCGGCGATCGAATCACGTCGCGCATGGGGAAGTTCAGCATCCATGTCGATCTATAACATGCAAAATCGTGCACATATAGGCAGAAACGTATAAACATGGCCGGCTTGACGCAAAATGCTGGATTTCGTGCCCGATCTCGCGGCCATCCCGCGTCGCGTCGGCTGGCCGTTAAGGGCTCGTTTCCAGATCAGGTCTAATTGTCTTCTTCTCCGCAGCGTGCTCCTTTGCGTGTCTCGGGTTCGGCGAAGGGGACATGGGGTGCGCAT
>CALMOK010000305.1 GCA_937871825.1 uncultured Alphaproteobacteria bacterium | reverse complement strand
GGCCAGGATGTTGCGGGCGCGAGCGTGGAGACGCTGCGCGTATTCGAGCTGGCGCAGCTCGTCCACCACGCCGATCATCACGTTGGAATCCGAGCCGATCCCGAGACGGCCCCCCCGTTCGATGAACGGCCGAAGATTGAAGAAGCCGTCTCCGAGGTTGGCTTCCGTGACGGGGCAAAGCCCGGCCACCGCACCGGCTCCGGCCAGGGCGCGCGCTTCGGCATCCGTCATGTGGGTGGCGTGGATGGCGCACCAGCGCTCGTCGACCGGCGCGTGGTCGAGCAGCCATTGCACCGGCCGCGCCCCGCTCCAGGCCTGGCAATCCTCCACCTCCCGCACTTGCTCGGCGAGGTGGATGTGCACGGGCGCGTCGGGCAGGAGGATCGACACCGCGGCGAGTTCCTCCGGGGTGACGGCGCGCAGGCTGTGAGGGGCGATGCCCAGGACGCCCGCCTCACAGGTTTTCAGGATCGCGCGACAGCGAGCGACGAGCCGCTCGAAACCGTCGCGCGATGAAACGAACCGGCGCTGCTCCTGGGTGGGGGCCACGCCCCCGAAGTTGGAATGGGCATAGAACACCGGCAACAGCGTCAGCGCGATGCCGGTGCGGACCGACGCTGCCGCGACGCTGGCCGCCATCTCGCCGATGTCGAGGTAGGGGCGGCCATCGGTGTCATGGTGCAGGTAGTGGAATTCTCCGACCCGGGTGAAGCCGCTTTCCAGCATTTCCACATAGGCCTGCGCGGCGATCGCCTCGGCTTGTGCCGGGTTCATCGCCAGGGCGAATCGGTACATCACCTCGCGCCATGTCCAGAAGGTGTCAGGGCCGATACCCCGGACTTCCGCCAAGCCCGCCATGCCGCGCTGGAAGGCATGGCTGTGCAGGTTGGCGATGCCGGGAAGGAGCATGGCGTGTTTCTCGTCGCCAGCCTGGGCCGGCACCTCCGTCTCCACCGTCGCGATCACCCCATCCCGCACCGTGAGCCGGATGTCCGCGCGCCAGCCCGCCGGTGTCAGGGCCTGGGTGGCGTGGATGGATTGACCCATGGCGAACTCCTCGATGTGGAATGGCTTTGAGCCGCTTGCCTTCACCTCTTTATGTCTATACATTTGCATTGGTATTTGCAACGTGGGGCCTTCCATGTCGGGGCGGGACGATCCGGGTCGCAGGTGTGACCGGCTATGGCGGAACGCACGCCTGGCGACCCTGGCGGAAGGCCGGCCGGGGCTCGGCCTCGTTGAGCGGGGGGCGATCGCGGCACGGAACGGCCGTATCGCCTATGCCGGCCCCGAGGAGGAATTACCCGGCGATTGCCGCGACGCACCAGAGGTCATCGACTGCGAGGGCCGATGGATCACCCCCGGCCTGATCGACTGCCACACCCACCTGATCCACGCCGGCGATCGCGCATCCGAATTCGCCATGCGGTTGCAGGGGGCGAGCTATGAGGACGTCGCGCGAGCGGGTGGAGGCATCGCGTCCTCCGTCCGGGCCCTCCGGGCCGTCGGGGAAGACGAACTCGTGCGCCAGGCGCTCCCCCGTCTCGACGCGCTCCTGGCCGAGGGCGTCACGACGGTCGAGGTGAAGTCGGGCTACGGGCTGGACCTCGCGAGCGAGCGCAAGTCCCTGCGCGCGGCCCGCCGGCTCGGGGTCGAGCGATCGGTGACGATCCGCACGACGTTCCTGGGAGCTCACGCCCTTCCTCCCGACGAGGCGGGTGGCAACTCCGGCTTCATCGACCGGCTGGTGTCCAAGACCCTGCCCGCGATCGCGAGCGATGGGTTGGCCGATGCCGTTGACGGCTTTTGCGAAGGCATCGCCTTTTCGCCCGTCGAGATCGCGCGCTTCTTCGAGGCCGCCAAGGCGCTCGGATTGCCGGTCAAGCTCCATGCCGACCAGTTGTCGAACCTTCAAGGCGCCGCTCTGGCGGCGCGCTACGGGGCGCTTTCGGCGGATCATCTCGAATATGCCGACGAGGCGGGCGTGGCGGCGATGGCCGCCGCCGGCACGGTGGCGGTCCTCCTGCCCGGGGCCTTCTACTTCATCCGCGAAACCCGGTTGCCGCCGGTCGAGCTGTTTCGTCGCCATGGCGTGCGGCTCGCGCTCGCCACCGACAACAATCCCGGCACGTCCCCGCTGACGTCCCTGTTGCTCGCCATGAACATGGCGGCGACGCTGTTCCGCCTGACGATCGACGAATGCGTCGCCGGCGTCACCCGCGAAGCCGCGCGCGCGCTCGGGTTGCTTGGCGACGTGGGGACGCTCGAGGTCGGGAAACGGGCGGACCTCGCCATCTGGACGATCGAGCGCCCTGCCGAACTCGTCTACCGAATGGGTTTCAACCCGCTTCACGCCCGCGTTTTCGAAGGTCGCCCCACATGACACGATTGACCCCTGGCCAAGTCACCCTGACGGATTGGCGCGCCATCTACCGGGGCGGCACGCTGACGCTCGATCCAGCGTGCCGCGAAGCCGTGGTGGCGAGTCAGCGGGCCGTCGCCCGGATCGTCGACCAGGGCGAGCCGGTTTATGGCATCAACACCGGCTTCGGAAAGCTGGCCAGCGTGCGCATCGCCGCCGCCGACCTTGAAACGCTTCAACGCAACATCGTCCTGTCGCATGCGGCCGGCGTGGGCGAGCCCTTGTCGGTTCCCGTCACCCGGCTGATGATGGCGCTCAAGCTCGCCAGTCTCGCCCAGGGCGCGTCGGGAGTGAAGCTGGAAACCCTCGCCATGCTGGAGGCCATGCTGGCCCACGACATCGTGCCGGTCATCCCGTCGCAAGGCTCCGTTGGCGCGTCGGGCGATCTCGCGCCCTTGTCGCACCTCACGGCCGTGATGATCGGGGTCGGCGAGGTCATGACGGGCAACGGCCGGGTCCTGGCCGCGACCGCCCTCCAGGAAGCCGGCCTCGCACCACTGGTGCTCGGCCCCAAGGAGGGGCTGGCGATGCTCAACGGCACGCAGTTTTCGACCGCCAACGCCCTCGCGGCCTTGTTCGAGGCGGATGTCCTGTATCGCTCGGCCGTCGTGACGGGAGCCCTGGCCACCGACGCGGCGCGGGGATCGGACGTGCCCTTCGACCCGCGCATCCATGCCCTGCGCCGCCATCGCGGCCAGATCGAAACCGCCGCCGCCCTGCGGGCCCTGATGGCGGACAGCCCCATCCGCGCGTCCCATCTCGTCGGCGACGAGCGCGTGCAGGACCCCTATTGCCTGCGCTGTCAGCCGCAGGTGATGGGTGCGGCGCTCGACGTGCTGCGGCAGGCGGCCGACACGCTGCTCACCGAGGCCAACGGCGTCAGCGACAACCCGCTGGTTTTCGCCGAAACCGGGGAAGCCTTGTCGGGCGGCAACTTCCACGCCGAGCCGGTCGCTTTCGCGGCCGACATGATCGCCCTCGCGCTCTGCGAGATCGGCTCCATCGCGGAGCGCCGGATCGCCATGCTGGTGGATCCAGCCTTGTCGGGGCTTCCGGCCTTTCTCACACCCAAGCCGGGTCTCAATTCGGGCTTCATGATCCCGCAGGTCACCGCCGCCGCCCTTGTGTCCGAGAACAAGCAGCGCGCCACCCCGGCCAGCGTCGATTCCATCCCGACCTCGGCCAACCAGGAAGACCATGTTTCCATGGCGGCGCACGGCGCGCGCCGCCTGCTGCCCATGGTGGACAACGCCTTCGGGGTTATCGGCATCGAACTCCTGGCGGCGGCGCAGGGCTGCGACTTCCACGCGCCGATCGCCTCGAGCCCGCCGCTCGAAGCGGTGCGGGCGCGCCTCCGCGCTTCCGTGCCCCGCCTCGAGGACGATCGGTACATGCATCCCGACATGGAGGCGGCCATCGGCCTCGTGCGGACGGGCGCCATAGCGGACGCCGCCGGGGCCGTCGCCCTGCCGTCGGTCATCGAGCGCGCCGCGTGACCTTGCCGCCCTGGCTGGAGCTGCGACGAGGCGAGGCGCCTTTGCTTGTCAGCATCCCCCACACGGGGCAGGACCTCGCCGGTCTCGAACCTCGCCTCGTTTCATCTTGGCTGGCCCGCAAGGACGCCGATTGGTGGATCGAGACGCTGTATGATTTCGCGGCCGGGCTCGGGGCGAGCGTGATCCGCACGGCCGTGTCCCGCACCGTGATCGACGTCAACAGGGACCCGTCCGGCCGCTCGCTTTACCCCGGACAGGCCACCACGGAACTTTGCCCAACCACGACCTTCGACGGGGAACCACTCTACCGCGACGGCGCCGCGCCAGACGCCGAGGAGATCGCGACTCGGCGCCGGACCTATTTCGATCCCTACCACGCGGCGCTCCATGCCGAGGTCGCGCGGCTCCGCGCCGTTCACCCCCGGGTCGTGGTCTATGATTGCCACTCGATCCGCTCGATCGTACCCCGCCTTTTCGACGGGGTGCTGCCGGTGTTCAACCTCGGCACCAACGGGGGGACGAGCGCCGACCCGTCCCTGGTCGCCCGTGTGCGCGACCTTATGGCAGGAACGGGCCAGCCTTTCGTGGTCGACGGCCGTTTCAAGGGGGGCTGGATCACGCGCAGCAACGGCCGCCCCGCGGCCGGCGTCCACGCCCTGCAGATGGAACTCGCCTGCCGCGGCTACATGGCCGATCCCGATCCAATCGAGGAAGCCGCCTGGCCCGTGCCCTATGACCCCGTCGGTGCGGACCGGACCCGAACCACCCTTGTCGCCATTCTGAGCGCAGCCCTGGCCTGGGCCAGGGCCTGAGGCGCCCCCGTACGAAAGTCCACGCCGATGACCACGCCGACCCGTATCGACAACGCCCGCACCGTCCGCGCCGCGCACGGCACCACGCTGACGGCGAAAAGCTGGCTGACCGAAGCCCCGCTGCGCATGCTGATGAACAATCTCGACCCCGACGTCGCCGAGAAGCCGGGCGAACTCGTCGTCTACGGCGGCATTGGTCGCGCCGCCCGCGATTGGGCGAGCTTCGACCGGATCGTCGCCGCCTTGACGACGCTTGAAGCCGACCAGACCCTGCTGGTGCAGTCCGGCAAGCCGGTCGGCGTGTTCCGCACCCATCCGGACGCTCCGCGGGTGCTGATCGCCAACTCGAACCTCGTGCCGCACTGGGCCACCTGGGAGCATTTCAACGAGCTCGATCGCAAGGGCCTGATGATGTACGGCCAGATGACGGCCGGCTCCTGGATTTACATCGGCACGCAAGGCATCGTGCAGGGCACCTACGAGACCTTCGTGGAGATGGGGCGTCAGCATTATGGCGGCGACCTGACCGGGCGCTGGATCCTGACGGCGGGGCTCGGCGGCATGGGCGGCGCGCAGCCGCTCGCCGCCACCATGGCGGGCGCGTCCTGCCTCGCGGTCGAATGCCAGGCGAGCCGCATCGAGTTCCGCCTGCGCACCGGCTACGTCGACGTTCAGGCCCGAACCATCGACGACTCGCTCGCCATCCTGGAGAAGGCCAAGGCCGACGGGACCGCGGTTTCCGTCGCGCTGCTCGGCAATGCGGCGGACGTCTTCCCCGAACTCTTCCGGCGCGGCATCCGGCCCGATTGCGTCACCGACCAAACGTCGGCTCACGACCCGCTCAACGGCTACCTGCCCAAGGGCTGGAGCGTGGCCGAATGGGACGCCAAGCGCGAGCGCGACCCCGCCGAGGTGACCCGCGCCGCCAGGCAATCGATGGCCGAGCACGTCCGCGCCATGCTGGATTTCCACAAGGCCGGCGTTCCGACCGTCGATTACGGCAACAACATCCGCCAGATGGCGCTCGAGGACGGTGTCACGAACGCCTTCGACTTTCCCGGCTTCGTGCCGGCCTATATCAGGCCGCTATTCTGCCGCGGCATCGGTCCGTTCCGCTGGTGCGCCCTATCGGGCGACCCCGAGGACATCTACCGGACCGACGCCAAGGTGAAGGAGATCCTTCCCGACAACAAGCATCTGCACAACTGGCTCGACATGGCGGCCAAGCGGATCAGGTTCCAAGGGCTGCCCGCCCGCATCTGCTGGGTCGGCCTGGGCGACCGGCACCGGCTCGGCCTCGCCTTCAACGAGATGGTGGCCAGGGGCGAGCTGAAGGCGCCGATCGTGATCGGGCGCGACCATCTCGACTCCGGGTCCGTCGCCTCGCCCAACCGGGAAACCGAAGCCATGCGGGACGGCTCGGACGCGGTGTCGGATTGGCCGCTGCTCAATGCCCTGCTCAACACCGCATCGGGCGCCACCTGGGTTTCGCTCCACCATGGCGGCGGGGTCGGCATGGGATTTTCGCAGCATGCCGGCATGGTGATCGTGGCGGACGGCACGCTGGAGGCCGCGAAACGGATCGAGCGCGTCTTGTGGAACGATCCCGCCACCGGCGTGATGCGCCATGCCGATGCGGGATACGAGGACGCCATCGCCTGCGCGCGTGAAATGCAGCTCGACCTGCCGGGCATCCTCCGGTGAAATTTCCCGGTCCGCTCCGGCCTATGCGCCTCGCTCAAGTCTCGACGATCGAGAACTTTATGAGTTCGTGGATGAAGTCGTTCACGACATGGGACGACGGCCTGCTGGGGGGCAGGAGGAGAGTGCTTCGCCTAGTGGCGTAAGGGGATGTCGAAAGCAATTGATGATCAACGAACCGGAGTTGACACTCGAACGCCAGCCCTCGCCAGAGCGATTCACTCGACTTATCGGTCCAACAATGTCGGCTTGAACACGTCCCGGACGTTGGCCGGCGGACGTCCGGCAAACGATAAGGAAAACACGCGTGGGCGCGACGGCTAACCCCGTTCCGGTTTCGCGGTCCGACTTCGGCCAAACACGATCGCCGACAGGCCAATCGCCGCCATCGTGGTGCCGCAGATCGCCATGGATGAAGGGTCGTGGAAGGGAATGTCGCGCCAACGTGGACCGATGACCTCTGCAGTGTTGAATGTCTCGTTGCTGTATTGGCAAAGCACCAGGGACGCCCCGTCGCTGAGCATCGCAAGCTCGACGTTCGTCACCAGTGCTTGCTTCTCCTTCTTCTTGCCGGGCATTACCCGGAGATGCATCAGGAGCGCCCGCGTCGCGGCGAGGTAGGCGTGGGCGCACTCGTTGAAAGGGCTGCCCTCATCGGTCAGGCTACCGGGCATGATCCCCCACAGGCAGGCGAACCGCTGGAGGTTGATGAAGGTCTCCAACTGCGCAAAGTCGGATCGGTCGGGAACTGCCCGGCGGCCAGGTCCATGACCTCGGACCTATAATCCGCGATCACGCGCATTTGGCCGTGCGACAGGTGCGGGATGACGGTTGCGCCCTCCGGCCCGGCGGTCCCCACCCCTGCAGGGTGTGCGCCCGCCGGAACGACAGCCGCGACAAGCATCAGTCCGCCGACGATCCAGGGCGCCTGCAATTGCCCCATGGGCCGGTGGGGCCGCGCGTCGGCAACGTCGAACATGAGCGGTTTCCGGCGACTTCGCGTCTTGCTCGCGGCTTGCCTGATCACGAGGTGGGTTCAACCCATCGGCTTCGACACGAACACTTCGAGGGCTGATTCACAGCGGCGCGACCATATCAAGCTTGCATCGATTTCCGAGTTTCATGGCCGTAAGGAGAACCCTGAGGCCGGAAAGCCAGGTCGATCGATCACGGGCGATCCGATCCAGCGGCTTGACTCCTTTCCATGCCTCCGCTCACCTGTAAAGGTGATGACGATGCGGACATCGGCGCTGCGGCACGTCATTGCCGCTCTCCTGTTGACCGTCCTGACGCTTGCCGGCGTCGGACGGGGCCTGGCAGTCGCCTCCGACGTGGCGCAAGCCTGGCAACCGATCGCGGGTGCGGCCATGCCGATCTGTCATTCGGGCGGACCTGCCGACCCAGCCCCCGTTCATCCGGTGGCGCCCGTTGATCACGATTGTTGCGACCAGTGCGCCCTTTGCGCTCCCGCCGTCGTTTTTGCCGCCCCGGAACTCCGCATCGTGTCGCCCGTGAGCCACGGCATCGTTCACTCGGCCGTCGTGGCCTGGACGGTGCGCCTGTCGCGAGCCCGATCGCCACGGCAATCGCAGGGTCCTCCGGCCGCGTGACCTGACACGCACGATGCCGTTCACTTCACCAGCCCGAAAGCCATCCTGTGGCGCTACGAGCGCCCGTCCGGCCATGGGCTAATCAGGACCTATCCACCATGTCTTTTTCAAACGGAGCCGGCCGGCTGGCCGTGTTCGTCGTGCTTGCGCTCACCCCGACCCTGGCGGCTGCGCGCGATTTCAAAGCCGGAACGCTGGTTATCGATCAACCCTGGGCTCGTGCCACGCCCGGCGGCGCCCAGATTGGTGGCGGCTACCTGACGGTCGAGAACAACGGCCGTTTGCCCGATCGCCTTGTTGGCGGCTCGTTCCAGGCCTCATCGGGTTTCGAGCTTCACCAAATGTCCATGGACAGCGGCGTCATGAAGATGCGCCCGATAGGGTCCGTCGAAATCCCGGCCGGCGGCAAGCTGACACTCGAGCCCTCGGCCATGCACATCATGTTCACGGGCCTGAAACGCGGCCTGAAGAAGGGCGAGACGGTCGACGGCACGCTGTTCTTCGAACATGCCGGCACCGTTCCGGTCATCTTCGAGGTTGAGGACATCGGCGCCAAGACGCCGGCGAAGGCCGACGCGGCGGAACATGCGGGGCACTTGATGCCCGGCATGGACATGGACTGAGCGGAGGAACCGACCATGTCCAACGTCCTCTCCCTCGACGCCGCGTCGACGTCAGCTCCTGCACGCTCGTCGCTCTACCGCGCAATCTGGCGCTGGCATTTCTATGCCGGGCTGATCAGCGTTCCATTCATGATCCTGCTCGCGGTGACCGGCTCGATCTACCTGTTCAAGGCCGAGATCAACCATACGGCCTTCGCCTACCGCAACGTCGTCCAGGCGCAGGCCATCCCCATGCAGCCGCCGAGCCGATTGACCAAGGCGGCGCTCGCCGCCGTGCCAGGAACGCGGCTCAGATCCTACGCGGAACCGGCAAGCCCGACATCCTCGGCGCTAGTCACCGTGAAGGGAGACGGAGGCAAGACGCTCGTCTTCCTCAATCCCTACACGGGCCAAGTCCTGGACACGACGGCGGCCGACAAGGAATTCATGTTTGTTGCCCGTAAGCTGCACAGCCTCGTCTACTTCGGCGACTACGCGAGCTACGTCATTGAGGCGGTGGGCGGCTTCGCCCTGATCCTCGTGGTGACCGGCTTTTACCTTTGGTGGCCGCGGAGGCAGGCGGGCGGCGTCGTCACGGTGCGCGGCACGTCCCGGCAGCGGATCTGGTGGCGCGATGTTCACGCGGTCACGGGCGCCTTTGCGGGGATCGTCGTCTTCTTCCTGGCCGCCACCGGCATGCCCTGGTCGAAGTTCTGGGGCGCCCACATGCAGAAATACGCCAACCAGGCAGGCGTGGGCTATCCACCTGCGTTGTGGGACGATGTGCCGTCCTCGACGGTGCCGATGAGCGAGGTCGCCACCAGGCCCGGCTGGGTGATGGAAACGGCACCCGTTCCGGCGTCCACCCCGACCGGCGCGGCCCCGATCGGTCTCGACCAAGCGGTCGACAACGCCCATGCCCTGGGCATCACACGCGGCTTCGAGATGTCGGTGCCGAGCGACGAAACCGGCGTTTACACGGCCGCGATCTACCCGGCCGACCTCGGCAAGGAGCGGACGATCCACTTCGACCAGTACACCGGCAAATCGCTTGTCGACCTCGCGTTCGCGGACTACGGCGCGGTTGGCAAAGCCATCGAGTTCGGCATCAACGTCCACATGGGCCAGGAATGGGGACTGCTGAACCAGATCGTCATGCTGGCGACCTGTCTCGCGATCACCCTGTCCTCGGTCGCCGCCGTGGTGATGTGGTGGAAGCGCCGTCCGGTCGGCCGCGTCGGTGTGCCGCCCTATCCCGCCGAGGCACGGGTCTACCGGGCGCTCTGGATCGCGACCGCCGCGCTTGGGGTGGCCTTCCCGATGACCGGCGCCGCGATCCTTCTCATGCTGGCCGTCGACCTCCTGGTCATCCGTACCGTGCCTCCACTCCGGCGAGCCTTTGCCTAAGGTCACGTCGGGCGGTCACGCCTTGGCTTGGGGACCGACCGACAAGGGCGGCTCATGATCATTGTCCGGGCGACCCAGCTCAGCTATGGCGGGCTTACTCGAACGGAAGAAGCTCAATCCCATGAAAACGACAATTTGGCTGGTTTCGTTGATCGCGAGCCTCGTCGCCGGGCCCGCACTCGCGCAGGTGCCCGCACCGACCGGCCGGGCAGCCGCCACGAGCGCGAGCCCCGAGCAGGCGACGATCGGCAAGCTGAACGCCTATGTCGAACTGCTGAACCGTACCCTGCGGGCGCAGGAATCGCTCGACCGCTACCAGAGTTGGGTCAACATGAAGACCGGTCCGACCGGGCGCGAGCGCATCATCTACGGGCTCTACTCGCTGTATGACGTGCGCGACGAGATCGCAAAGGCCCAGGCCACCACGGCGCAGCCTCCCGCCATGCCCGAACTCGATGCCGAGATGAAGAGCTACATCTCGGCCTACGAGGCGCTCGCCCCGACGATCACCGAGGCCGACGGCTATTACGAGCGGCAGGATTACCGCACCGACAAGATGGCGCAAGGCAAGGCGCTGCATGCCAAGCTCGCCGTGGCCGGGCCGGTGTTCCTCACCGAGCGCAAAAAGGTCGATTCCTTGTTCAAGGCCGAAAAGGCCAAGAGCGACGTGGCCGAACTGGCCGCCATCGAGGCGCGCGAAGGCCGCAAGGCGCGCTGGCACGTCACCAACGTGATGATCGAGGCCCGCCGGGTGATCGACCTTCTGCCCAACGGCGAGAAGCCCGTGGTCGACATGCCGGTCTTCGAC
>CALMOK010000304.1:11966-19676 GCA_937871825.1 uncultured Alphaproteobacteria bacterium | reverse complement strand
ACGACTACCGCATCGAGGATTTCGTGATTGAAGGCTACGACCCCCATCCCGCCATCGCCGTCGAGGTCGCGGTTTGACGGAGGATCAATGGGCCTGCCGCTCCGGGCCGCCACGCCGGCCGACACCGACTTGATCTTTGCGATGATCGGTGAACTTGCCGCCTACGAGAAGCTGTCACATGCGGTCGTCTCGACGCCCGGGGTGATCGGCGCGGCGCTCTTCGCCGCCCAGCCGCGCGTGTTTTGCGATGCTGCCGAATGGAACGGGGAACCCGCTAGGTTCGCCCTGTGGGTCGACGAACTCTCCACTTTCGAGGGAGTTCACCGCATCGACCTCGAAGACATTCTCGTCCGCCCCGCGTTCCAACACCATGGCGTCGATGATGCCCTGCGTCGCCGTGCTGGCGACGTGCCGCGATGATGCTCCCCGTGTCGTTGATCGCGGCCGTCGGCAGCAACGGCGTGATCGGGATCAACAACACCCTGCCCTGGCGCCTTCCGGGCGATCTCAAGCATTTCCGACAGACCACACTCGGCAAACCCGTCCTGATGGGACGACGGACCTGGGATTCGATCGGCCGCCCCCTGCCAGGGCGTTTCGTTGTCGTGCTTTCAACCGATCCGTCCTTCAACCCGCCGGGTGTGCTGGCGGCGCGCGGGATCGAGGAAGGCTTGGCCATGGCGTCCCGGGTCGGGGAGCGCGAAGGCGCGGGCGAAATCATGGTGGCGGGCGGCGGCACGCTTTACGCGGAAACGATTGGGCGGGCCAGACGCCTCTATCTCACCGAGGTCGACCTCGCCCCGGACGGGGATGTTTTCTTTCCCCGCCATGATCGTGACGATTGGGTCGAATCGGAGCGACGACCACAAGCTGCGACCGCGAGTGACGACGCACATTACGCATTTGTCATCTATGACAGGCGCTGAGGTGGATTGAGAGGCGTTGCGCTTTGCCCGGCCCTTTCCCAACTTTATGTCCGCCATTCAACACGGCCGCGAGCTAGATTGATGGACGACGACGAGCCGGAACGGCTCATGCAAGAGGATCTCAATGCCCTGGACCAATCAAAGCGGCAACGGCGGTGGCCCGTGGAAGCCAAGCAACCCGGGGCCGTGGGGTCAGGGACCGAGTAATAACAACACCCCAGATCTCGAGGAATTCCTTCGTCGCAGCCAGGAGCGCATGCGCCGCATGGTTCCGGGTGGCGATTTCGGGGCGCTTGGTTTGGCGGCGATTGCCCTGCTGGTGGTGGCCGCTTGGCTGCTGAGCGGGTTTTACACGATTGCCCCTAACGAGGTCGGCATCAACCTCGTGTTCGGCAAGTACACGGGCAAGACCATGGCGGGGTTGAATTATAATTGGCCCTACCCGATCGGCGACGTCCAAAAGCTGCAGGTCACCGACCGTAACGCGATAGACATCGGCTCGTCGCTGCGCGAAGACCTTCGCCGTCCAGGTGTTCAGCTCGGGGCCGATATTCCCGAAGAAAGCCTCATGCTGACGGGCGACGAGAACATCGCCGACGTGAAGTTCCGGGTGATCTGGCAAATCGATCCGCTTCACCCGGAAGACTACGCCTTCAATGTCCGCAACCGCGAGGAAACCATCAAAGCCGTCGCCGAAAGCGCCATGCGCGAGGAGATCGGCCGCCTGCAGATCCTGCGCATCCTGACCTCCGACCGCAAAGTCATCGAGCCTGCCGTGCAGGAGATGATCCAGGGCGTGCTGAACAGCTACCGATCCGGCATCTTGATCCTGCAGGTGCAACTCTTGTCGGTCGATCCGCCCCAGCAGGTCATCGGCTCCTTCCGGGACGTGACAGCGGCCCAGCAGGATCTGCAGCGCCAAAGCAACGAGGCGCAGGCCTATGCCAACCGCGTCGTTCCCGAGGCGCGCGGCGGCGCTGCCCGCATCATTCAGGAAGCCCAGGGCTACCGCGAGCAGACCGTCCAGGAAGCGCAGGGTCAGGCCTCGAGGTTCAGCCAGATCGAGGCGCAATATAAGGCGGCTCCCGAGGTCACACGGCAGCGGATCTATATCGAGACCATGGAGCGGGTCTTGTCGGGCACCGACAAGGTCATCCTCGACAACAAGGGAGGCGTGATGCCTTATCTCCCGCTCGGCGGCCTACCTTCGGCAACGGCCCAGAAGGGAGCCGCCCAATGAGGTTAGGTCTCCTTTCAGCGCTGGCCCTTCTGCTGCTCGTCATCATCGTCGGCAGCAGCGGGATTTTCACCGTCAGTCAAACCGAGCAGGCGCTCGTACTGCGCTTCGGTGAGCCTCAAAGCCTCGTGAAGGAGCCGGGGCTCCATTTCAAGCAGCCGTTCGTCGAATCTGTCGTCTATCTCGACAACCGCATCCTGGATCTCGAAGCGCCGCAGCAGGAAGTCCTGGCCTCGGACAACCAACGCATTCTCGTTGACGCTTTCGTTCGTTACCACATCGCCGATCCGCTGCGCTTCTACCAGACGGTAGGCAGCATCTCCGGCGCCAACAACCAACTGGCCTCAGTGCTGAATTCCGCGATTCGTCGTGTGCTTAGCGAGGCGACCTTGCCGCAGATCGTCAAGGACCGGCGCGCCGAATTAATGGTGCAGATCCGCGATCAGGTGAACCGGGAAGCGGCCAGCTTCGGGGCGGCGATCAACGACGTGCGGATCCGCCGGGCCGACCTGCCCAAGGAGAATTCCGAGAAGGTGTTCAGCCGGATGCAGTCGGAGCGCGCCCGCGAAGCTGCCGAGTACCGCGCACAAGGCTCGGAGCAGGCCCAGACTATTGTCGCCAAGGCCGATCGCGATGTGGTGGTGCTCAAGGCCGAGGCACAGCGCGAAGCGGACCAGACGCGCGGCGAGGGCGATGCGGCCCGCAACAGGATCTTCGCCGAAGCTTACGGCAAGGACCCGGATTTCTTCGCCTTCTACCGGTCCATGCAGGCCTACGCGGCGGGCCTCAAGGCAGGCGATACACGTCTTGTATTGTCGCCCACATCGGAATTTTTCCGTTTCTTCGCGGACCCGAACGGTAATTCGACCGGGCAGGCCAATGCTGCACCGGATGCTGCCCCCGCTTCGGCCGGCTCAGCCGCACCAACGACGCCTTGAAGGCTGCGTTGTCCGGCGCGTGTCGACAGGGTCGATGCGCGCCGGAACGGATCAGGTCCGCGATCCAAATAGCGTGATGATTTTCTCGTGGTATCGCATCGCCTGCTCGGAAGTTTCGAGCGCCTGTTGTTCGGCCTCGGCGGCGCGGGCCTCGGCCTGCTCGGCGCGCTGCGTCAGGGCGGCGACGCGGATCTGCAAGTCGGACACCCGCCCTTCGCTTTCATAAAGCTGCGCCTTGATGGCGTTGGCACGCCGCTCCCATTCGGCCGCCTGGGCACGGGCCGCGACGAGTTCGGCCGCGAAGCGCTCGGCCTCGACCTGGGCGTTCTCCTCGAGCTGGTCACAACGGGTTTTCAGCCCATCCATCGTGTCCGATGCCCGGTTCAAAAGTTCCACGGCTTGATCGAAATCCGGCATCGGCTTTGTTCGCTCGCGCGAGGCCGGGCGCGGGCCCGCTCCGTTCAGGGCCAGCCGAAGAATGTTGTCGAGGCCACGGTTCGACCCCGCGGCTTGAGGTCCCGACCCGGTCTGGGTTGGCGTGGGTTGACCATTCGGGTTCTTTTCAGCGAGCGACACTGCCGTCTCCATGATGGGGTGGGTGGCCGACGGTTCGACTCACAGCCCTGCTTAGATTACCCATAATTCCTAATGGATCGTTATAATCCGTCTCAATACGGGACAAGAATTTTGCCGGGTGTCGCCCCGTCATCGCGGGGGCGCGGATCGCCGCCGCAGGCCGGCCCTTGAGCGGCCTCACCGGGTTCGATCGTGCCGCCGTCCTCCTCGCCCGGGAGTTGATCGGGTGCACGTTGCTCGTGGATGGCGTCGGCGGACGCATCGTGGAGACCGAGGCCTACGATCGCGATGATCCGGCGTCACACAGCTACGCGGGGCCGACGGTTCGCAACGCTTCCATGTTCGGGCCGGCGGGGCATGCCTATGTTTATCGGTCCTACGGGATCCACTGGTGTTTCAACATCGTGTGCGAGCTTGGCAGCGCCGTGCTGATCAGGGCGATCGAGCCGGACGCGGGGCTCGATGCGATGCGGCAACGGCGCGGGCTCGACGCGGTGGAGCGTTTGTGCGGCGGACCGGGTCGCCTGTGCCAGGCGCTCGGCATCACGCGAGCGCTGGACGGCTTGTCGCTTCAAGGACCACCCTTCACGCTTTTGCCGGGCGCGGACCGGCTGGACGTGGTGAGCGGCCCCCGCATCGGCATCTCGCGCGCGGCGGACGTTCCTTGGCGCTTCGGGGTCCGGGGGTCTCGGTTCCTGAGCCGACCGTTCCGGTGATCCGGTTGCCACATCCGGCTTTTTCGCCCTACACCCATCGGCATGGTCCTCCCATCGCCAACCCCGGCCGACGCGCCCCGCAACAGAGCGTCGGGCGAGCTTCGGGCGAGCTTTGCCTGTGTCGGCGGGCGGACGCAGGTTTCACGCGCCTATGAGGCGGGTGGGTTGCGGTTGCGCTTCCCGACCGTCCATCCCGGCCTTCATCCCGGCTGCGAAGCCGTGATGATCAACACCGGCGGCGGCATGGTGGGCGGCGACACGGCCCGCCTCGCCTTTGCGCTGGAACCGAACGCGGCCGTCACGCTCACCACGCAATCGGCCGAGAAGATCTATCGATCGACCGGGGGGGCGACGACGCGGGTCGACGTTGCCCTGACGCTCGGCCCGGGCGCCCATGGCGAGTGGCTTCCCCAAGAAACCATCCTGTTCGACGCCGTCCGGTTCAACCGCCGGCTCGAGGTCGACATGGCGGCGGACGCCACCCTCCTGCTCGCCGAGGCGGTCGTGTTCGGACGGTTGGCGATGGGCGAGGCGGTTCGCACCGGCTCGTTCGGCGACCGATGGAGCGTTCGCCGCGACGGGACGCTCGTCTTCGCCGAAGCCGTCCGGATCGAGGAGGCGATCGGCGACCAGCTCGACTCGCCGGCGCTCGGCGCGGGGGCGCGGGCCTGCGCCACCCTGCTTCTGGTCGCCCCCGACGCCGAGCGGCGCCTCGACGAGGCCCGCGCAGTCGTGGAAGCCTGCGGTTGCCCGGTGGGGGTGAGCGCCTGGAACGGCATTCTGACCGCTCGACTGCTCTCACCCTCGCCAGAACGGGTCCGGGGGGCTATCGTCGGCCTCCTCGCGGCGTTGCGGGGCAGAGCCGCGCCCCGCGTGTGGCAATGATCCCAGAAGGCTTCGACCCATGAACCTGACGCCGCGTGAGAAGGATAAGCTGCTGATCGCGATGGCGGCCAACGTGGCACGGCGGCGGCTCGAGCGCGGCGTCAAACTCAACCATCCCGAAGCGATCGCGCTGATCACCGATTTCGTGGTGGAAGGCGCGCGCGATGGCCGGACCGTCGCCGAACTGATGGAAGCCGGCGCCCACGTCGTGGCGCCGAGCCAGGTCATGGACGGCATCGCGGCGATGATCCACGACATCCAGGTGGAGGCGACCTTCCCCGACGGCACGAAGCTCGTCACCGTGCACAACCCGATCCGCAACGCGGCGCCGGGCCTCGTTCCCGGGGAAGTGCTGGTCACGCCGGGCGACATCACCATGAACGAGGGGCGCGAAACCCTCGCCCTCACGGTGTCCAATACCGGCGACAGGCCCATCCAGGTGGGCTCGCACTATCATTTCTTCGAAACCAACCCGGCCCTCGCCTTTGACCGCGACAAGGCGCGAGGCTTCCGACTGGACATCCCAGCCGGGACGGCGGTGCGCTTCGAGCCGGGCCAGACCAGGGACGTGGCGCTCGTGGCGCTCGGCGGCAAACGCGAAGTCTACGGGTTCCGGCAGGCGATCATGGGGGCCCTATGAGCCGAACCGCCCTCTACCCGCCCATCGAACCCTACGACCACGGATTCCTTGATACCGGCGACGGCCACCGGGTCTATTGGGAGGTTTGCGGCAATCCGGACGGCAAGCCCGCGGTCTTTCTGCATGGCGGGCCGGGTGGTGGCTGCGTGCCCGCGCACCGGCAGCTGTTCGACCCCGCCCGCTACCGGATCCTGCTGTTCGACCAGCGCGGCTGCGGGCGCTCGACCCCCCATGCGGGGCTCAACAACAACACGACCTGGCATCTCGTCGCCGACATCGAGCGACTTCGCGCCATGCTTGGCGTCGAGCGCTGGCTGGTGTTCGGCGGATCCTGGGGCAGCACATTGGCGCTGGCCTACGCACAAACCTATCCCATTCGCGTCAGCGAACTCCTGCTGCGGGGGATCTTTGCCCTCCGCCGCTCGGAGCTCCTCTGGTACTACCAGGAGGGCGCGTCCTGGCTGTTTCCCGACCTTTGGGAAGAGTTCCTCGCCCCGATTTCAAGCAACGAGCGGCACGATCTCATTGGCGCCTACCGCAGACGATTGGTTTCGGACGATGCGGCCGTTCAGCAGGAGGCCGCCCGCGCGTGGAGCCTGTGGGAAGGGCGCACGATCCGCCTGCTGCCCGATCCCGACCTCGCGGCCGTCTTCGGTGACGACGCGTTCGCCCTCGCCTTCGCCCGCATCGAGAACCATTACTTCGTCAACGCGGGTTTCATGGAGGACGGCCAGTTGCTGCGGGACGCCGGCAGGCTCGCCGATATTCCGGGCGTCATCATCCAGGGCCGGTACGACATCGCCACCCCGGCGAGGACCGCGTGGGAACTCCACAAGGCGTGGCCAAGGGCCGGGTTCGAGATGGTTCCCAACGCCGGCCACGCCTACAACGAGCCCGGGATCCTGAAGGCGCTCCTCGCCGCCACCGACGCGTTTGCCGGCTCGATCGACGCTTGAACGACGGCCTTGTCGTTCGTGGGCGATGACGGCACGACGAATTGACGGCAAGGCGTTCCGGCGCTGGACGAACGACGGCCTTCCCCCGTCATCGCTCGCCGTCGAGAGCCGCCATCCGACGTGGCAGGCAAGGCTGAACGGCTGCCGCGCCGTTCCCCATGCCGAGCGGGACGGCCAAAGGTCGCCTTGACGCTCCGACCCGGGAACCCTCCCCGGTTTCCGTCGTTCGCTCCACGTCAAGACAGGATGAGGGTTGGATGAGGGTCGACGGCAAAATCATTGGAGATCGGTTCCGCGTCGCCGTGGCGGGTTTCGATCCGCAGCGACCAGTCCTCGTGCTGACCCACAACGACGCCGATGGTTTGTCGGCGGGTGCAATCCTGGCCCGGGCCTTCAGGCGGCTTGAACGCCCTTTCTCGATCCGGGTGCTGGGGCGTGGAGAAAACCCGTGGTCGCCGGAGATGAAGATTGAGCTTGCCGCGCAGGAGGCCGGAGGTTTGATCGTCACGGATCTCGGCAGCCGGTCCGGCCCCCTCAGGCCCGGCCTGCCGACCGTTATCGTCGACCATCACGTGCCGACGGGCACACCGGACGGCGCGACGCTGATCACCGGCTACGGGTTCGATCCGGTGCCAACGTCGAGCCTGCTCGCCTTCTGGTGTGCCGGCGCGCTGACGAACATCACCGATCTGCTGTGGCTCGCGGCGGTCGGCCTTGTAGGAGACCTCGGCGACAAGGCGCCCTTCACGGAACTCGCCGACGCCAAGACGCTCTATACCGCGACGGCGATCCGGGAAGCCGTTTCGCTCGTGAACGCACCGCGTCGCACGGGCTCG
>CALMOK010000304.1:0-11956 GCA_937871825.1 uncultured Alphaproteobacteria bacterium | reverse complement strand
GGCGAGTCGGGCCCGGCCTTCGACCTCCTGCTCGATGCCGACAACCCCAAGGACGCGATCTCGGGCCGCCATCCGGAAACCACGATGCTCCAGTCCGCGCGTCAGGAGGTGAAGACAGCCCTCGAACAAGGCAAGCGCGTGGCGCCCCGGATGGTCGGCGAGGTGGCGCTTGTCACCCTCGACTCGCCTTGCCAGATTCATCCGCTTGTGGCGCAGACCTGGCGCCTGCGGTTGAAGGACAAGATCGTGATCGTCGCCAACACGGGCTATCGACCGGGATGGGTGCATTTCGCGGCGCGTAGCGCGACCGGGCGCGACCTCATCGCCTTTCTGCGCGACAAGGCTCCCGCCGGGGCGGATGAGAATTATGGCAATGGCCACGAGCAGGCGACGGGCGGCGCGCTCCGGCCCGAGGGCTGGGCCGAGTTCCTGGGCAAGCTCGGCGTCGACCAAGCCGCGCGGGTCGGCGCGTGAGCGCCGGGCCTCGCCGTCTCGGCTTTCCCGTCAAGGTGATGGGCAAGCCGAACTACAAGAGCAACGACACGCGGCGCTGGCAACAGAATCCGCACCTCAAGACTTCGCTCGGGTACATCGACCAGATCCTGGACTATCTGCACTCCCGCCAGATCGGCATGTATCGCATGTCGTCCGACCTCGCTCCCTACGCCACCCATCCCGACATGCCGCAATTCCACGCCATGGTGCGGGAAAGCGCGGATGACCTCCAGGCGATCGGCGCCAAGGCGAAGGCGCTTGACATCCGGCTTTCATTCCACCCCTCACAATATGTGGTGCTGAACAGCCCGGACCCCGAACTCGTGCGGAAAAGCGCTTGGGACCTGACGAGCCAGGCCGAGATGCTCGACCTCATGGAACTCGGGCCAGAGGCCGTCATGGTGATCCATGTCGGAGGCACTTACGGCGACCGCCCCGCCAGCAACGCCCGTTGGGTGGAAACCTGGGCCACCCTGCCCGAGCCGGTCCGCCGACGCTTGGTGCTGGAGCACGACGACATCCGTTTCAGTGCCGCCGACGTGCTGTGGATACACGGGCACACGGGCGTCCGGCTGATCTTCGACCACCAGCACTTCTGGTGTCTCAACCCCGAACGCCTCGACATGGCCGAGACCGTCGCGGCGATCGTCCGGACGTGGCCCGACGGCGTGCGGCCGAAGATTCACTTCTCCAGCCCGCGCACCGAATTGCGCGAGGTCAAGCGCAAGGACAAGGCTACCAAGAAGAACAAGATCGTCCTGATCCCGCCGATCTGGACCGGGCACGCCGACTATTGCCAGCCGTTCGAATTCATCGGCTTCATGCGCCAGGTCGGGCATCTCGACTTCGACGTCATGCTCGAAAGCAAGGTCAAGGACTTGGCCCTGCTGAGGCTGCGGCCCGACATGCTGCGCTACGCGCCCGATGTGGCCGCGATGTTCGGCCTCACGCCGGCCCAAGCCGCCGTTCTGGAAGCCGAGGACCCCGACGTCGTGGAGGTCGACGCGGACGAACTGGTCTGAGGCGGGCCAATCCGGGCCGCGCCTTCAGGCCCGGCTTACCAGACGAGCGGCGAAGAAGCCGTCGAGCCCGTTTGTTGGCGGATACGTCAGGATGGGCAGGAACGGCAGGGTTCGCAACTCCCCGAGCGGCGTCAGGGTATGCGCCCAACCCCCGACTTCCTCGGCGGTGATCGGCGAGCGAACGACGTCGGGGTTGCGACGAAGAAGGCTTGCGATCTGGCCCTCGCCTTCTTCCGGCTCAAGCGAGCACACGCAGTAAACCAGCGTGCCGCCCGGCCGCAGCAGCGCCACGGCCCGGTCAAGCATGCGGGTCTGCAAGGCCGCCAGGGAAACCACGTCGGACGCCCGCTTCGTCCAGGCCACATCCGGGTGGCGGCGGATCGTCCCGGTCGCCGAACAGGGCGCGTCGAGCAGGATGCGGTCGAAGGGTTCGGCCGAGAAAGCCGTCACGTCGGCGACTTGCGTTTCGGCCGTCAGTTGCAGGCGCGCCAGGTTGGTGGCGAGCCGCTTCAAGCGTTCGGCCGAGCGGTCGACCGCGACGACCTGCCCACCTGCCACGACCAGTTGCGCGGTTTTGCCACCCGGCGCGGCGCACAGGTCGGCGACGCGCTGCCCGGCTTCCACGCGCAGCAGCCGCGCCGGTAAAGCGGCGGCCGCGTCCTGCACCCACCATTCCCCGTCGTCGTAACCGGCGAGCTCCGGCACAGGCGCGTTGCTCATCAAACGGACCGAGCCGTTCGGCAGCAACAGGCCGCCGAGCCGTTCGGCCCAGCCCGCGGCATCGCCCTTGACCGAAAGGTCGAGCGACGCCTCGACCCGATGCGCCAGGGCGATGGCGATGGCCCGCTCCAGACCGTAATGCTGCTTCCAGCGGGTCGACAACCAGCTTGGCGTGTCGATGAACGGGTCGAGATCGTCCGGCACCCCGGGCTCTCGGGCGATACTGCGGGCGACCGCGTTGGCGAGCGCCGCGAAGGGTTGGCTTTTCGGGTCGGAGCGCACCGCCAGCACGCAAAGGTTGACCGCCGCATGATCCGGAACACCGAGAAACATGATCTGCGCCGCCGTGGTCACCAGGAACCATTCGAGCGCGCCGCTGCGCTTGGGCAATCCGCGTTCGAGAAACCGGGACAGCACCTTGCGGATGGTTCCGAGACGACGGATCGACACGACCACGATGGACCGCACAAGGGCACGGTCGCGCGGCTCGAGGGCGTTCAGCTTCGCCTGGGTGGCTTCGCTGCCGAAAGCCTCGTCGAAGCCATGGCCCGCCCCGATGACATCGGCCAGCACGGCTGCCGCCAGCAGGCGCGCCGGCAACCCCGGCGGAAGCTCGGGCGGTGGAACGGCCTGCTTGGCCCACGACCTTGCCCGCGCGCCGGGCGTATTCTGCGAACCGGTGGTTCTTGCCATTTTATCTTTCGAACCTGCGGCCGCCCGGACCGGCGCTGGAAACGGCCGGCGGGCAAGCAAATCCTATCACCGCCAGCCGATTCGACCCACGAAAACCAGGCGCCGCCATAACAAAGCAGCCATCCGAACGCTATCTGGAAGCGATAACGGCCCCGCGTCGACGGGACCTTTGGCAGGACTGGACGGGAAAATGGGTGGAAGCGTGACGGATCATCCCACAAACCAGCCGGATGGTGAAAAGACCGGTGAGGAGCTCGCGGCATCGGGTCGCGTACTTTCCGACGCGGCGCAGAGGGCGCTGGCCGAGGCGGACGCGCGTCGCCTGCAGGGTAGCAAGCCCTTGCCCCCCGAGCAGGACGGGCGTGGCGGGCTGGAGCCGGTTCGTTATGGCGATTGGGAGGTCAAAGGTCTGGCCTGCGATTTTTGAAGACGCGAAACCTCAAAGGCCCGTGACGATCGCCTGCAACGTGGCGCGAAAGGTGGACCAATCCGGCAAGCGCGCCTTGTGGGTCGGTGATCGCGACCCGCCCGCCCGCAGCGCTCCGACGGCCTTACTCCATCCAGACCCATCCAGCGGGTGCAGGAAGCGAGCGTCCGCCGACAATACTTCGCGGAAGGTTGGGATGGCGGAAGCAATGACGGGCGTCCCGATGGCCTGGGCGTCGCGAACAAGGGCGCCGCTTCCGACAGCGAAGTCGGGCGCCAGAACCGCGTCGGCGTGGGCGAGCAACATGCGCAGGCCCATCGGCGAAAGCCCGTCGGCCTCGCGCAGGTAGGGCTTCAGGTTTTCGTTCCAATCGAGCAAGGGACGGAGGTCCTCGATCTGTGATCCCCGTGGGCCGGCCAGGACCAGCTTCGGCACCGGCTGCCCCGCGATGACGCGTTCGCGCCAAAGGGTCAGCAGATGCGCGAGGTTGCCGCGCGACTCGAGCGGGCCTGCCACGACGACGAACGGGTTTGCCGCCAGGGAGGGCGAGAACGGCGGCTCTTCCGTCCCGGCGAGTTCGGAGGGCGGGGGAACCACGTGCAGCGTGATGCCGTGGCGACCGGGTTCTCCAAGGATGGTTTCCGCTCGATGACGCGCGACCTCGGTCGGCACGATCAAGGCCCTGGCGGAGCGAGCCAGCCTGTCGAAACATTGCCGCATGGTCGCGAGGGTTTCGCCCGGCACGTATTCGGGATGGTCGAGGGACCAAAGGTCGTCGACGATGGCCACGCCAACGAGATCGGGGCGCGACTCCATCCAATGGTCGAGGCCAGGGTCGTTCCAGCCTTGCAGCCCGACCTTCACGAAAACGGTGCCGCCGGGCATCACTCCCGGTATCGCGGACGGTCGCGCGAACTGCATGGCGTCGCGGAAGCCCTGCCGGGGGCGGGACCGCGGCGCCCGTGGCGGCGCGGCATCCCCGGCATCCAGCAGCCACGAGACGATGTCATGCAAGACGCGGTCGTCCCCTCCAATTTTGGAGACCCCGATATCCGGACGGCTCGACGCGCGCGCGACCCGCATGAGCGGAACCGAAGCGACGCCTCGACGTCCCAAAACGATGGCGCCCGAAGGCGGCGTGAGATCGGCCGCCAGCATCCGCTCGACCGCGTCGGCCCGCCCCGCCAGAAGCGAGGTCGCGTCGAGGATCACCGGCCGGCTCACCGGCCAGCTCGTGGTTGCATCGCCATCAAAGCTCGCCGAGGAAAGGCAGGACGTCGTTGAAATAGCTCGTCCAGGTTTGCGTTGGATAGCGACGCAGCGAGGTTCGGCGGCCCCAGACCAACACGCCGTCCTCCCCCGCCCGGCTGAGAACCTCGTGCTCCCAGGCCAGGCCGTCAGTGGGCGGCAGATAGGTGGCGAAGGTGCCCCCGACCTCGCGGTGGGCCGGGATATCGGACGCGATGACCGGGGTTCCCAGCGCCAGGGCTTCGGCGACCGGCAATCCGAACCCTTCCGTGTAGGATGGCATCAGCAGGGCCCGGGCGGACCTGATCACTTCGCGCATGGCCGGTGAGGTCAGCTCGCTCATCTCGACAACATGGTCGGACAAGCCGGGGCAGCGCGCGATGAAGTCAATGACGCCCGCCGTCCGCAGCCCCCGGGAACCGACGATGACGAGCTTCGGCAGCGCCGGTACGCCTCGTTGCATCATGTCGCGCCAAACGTGCAGCAGCAGCTGGTGGTTCTTGCGCTGGTCGATGTTGCCGACGGCGACGAAATAGGGTTTGGACGAAACTGGTTCCCCCCCTTCGACCGGCGGAGCCAACAGGCTGTCGCTGATCGGGAGCGGCACCACGTGGATGGGCATGTCGCGCCGCCCGAGATGAGCCAGCGCGTCGCGGAGTTCGTCGGCTGAGGCGTGGCTCGTCGCGATCATGGCATGCGCCCGACAGGCCGCGGTGGCGACGCCTCGTGCGTGATGACGCGACAGGATCGGCCCTGAATATTCCGGATAAAGCACGGGAATGAGGTCGTGCATCATGAAGACGGGCTTCACGTCCGGCCGTTTGTCCAGCCAATTGAAGAACCAACCCGACCCGAGCAGGATTTGCCCGACGTTGACGTAGACGGCGTTCCGCGGCACCGATCGCGCGGCCCAGCGCAGCGGCGACCAGCGCGCCTCGCGCACCATGCCGGCATAGCGCAGAACGGCATGGCTTCCCTCGCCCGGGTCGCTGGGCGTCGTCGGCAAGGCGATGGACTCTCCCGCCAGCCTTCGCCTGAGCCATGCCAGCCGGTCATCCCGGCCGGGAGGCTTGCTTTCGCGCCAGTGCCGCTCGACACTCCCGGCGAGTTGTCCCGCCTCGCGCGACGTCAACACCCCCATGCCAGCCGGCGAGGGAACCAACCCGACGTTGCCGCCTTGCGGATCGGCGAAGATGCGCGACGCGTAACCCATGTCGACGCGGTCGATCCCGCGCGGGGTGCCGCCGGCGGCACCCACAAACATCCGGGTAAGGTCGAACGCGATCGGTTTGTTCAAAACGGGCTCTGGGTTCGCCGGTCAGCAGGGTGCCCGAATGTGTCGAGACAAAGCCAGCAGCATAGCTCCGCCGACGATCAATGCCAAAACATGACTTGCGCCAGCTGCGGTGTGGCCCTGAACGCGATCCCCACCGCCACATGCGTCGGATCTGGTCGGCGAACACGAACGGACCAGGCTTCGGCTTCACTCACGCCGGGGCCGGGCGACCAGACCGATCAGCCCGCGAGGCTGACCCGCCGGGTGTTGTGGCGCGGCGGGACACCCCATGTTTCCGGGCCAGCCTTCACCTGGTCGAACAAGACCAAGCCGGCCTGCCCGCCCTCGAGGACGAGGCTTGCCTGGCTGCAGGTGCCGGCGATCTCGCGGCCGACTTCACGCAAGTGGGCGCGCGCGTTGCAGAACAGCGCCAATCGCGCGCGGCTAGGTGATGGCAGCCCCATGGCGAGGTCACGCGCTTCCTTGGGGGCGGCCCGGCATATCTTGGCGAAGAGGTCGTTTGAAACAGGAAGGGTGTCGTTGGTCATCGACAGGACTTCCGAGGCAAGGCGCAGCATGACTGGTCTCCGACGCATCGTGCGGTTGAGACGAGATTGAGCGCCTATCGTTAATGAGGTGTAACGATTGAACCGCGTCGAGCGGGGGATTGGGTCTTATCGATACATGTTGCAGGCCGGCAACAAAACTTTCCGCCGACGCCCGCGGCGGAAAGTCGAACCAGGTGGGCCTCGTCGGTCGACGAAGCCTCCGATCACATGGAGCGGTGCATCATCTTACGATGCATCATCTTGCGATGCATCATGTGCCCACGGGGCATCATGCCGTGCCGTTGCATCATGCCCTGGTGGCGCATCATCTCTTCGCGATGGGCGGTGGCTGCATCGGCCGGAACCAACACGGCGCAGAGCGAGGCCGTCACGGCGGCACATGCGAGAATAAGGCTCTTTGTCCTGGTCATTCGATCTCTCCCGGTCATACCATTCAACCTTCAAGCGAAGTCATGGCCTCCAAGATACGCTGACAACGAAGGTTGGTTTCATGGCGGAACGATGAACAGGCCCATTCGACGCTGCCGGGCCGATCATGATTAACAATCCGGAACGACCGGTTCAGACCATGAAGATATCGAAGCGAAGCGCTTTTCCAGCGATGGAATAGGTCGGCGCTCGAAGGCCGGGCATTGGCTCCGCCCGCAACGGCCATTTCAGCACCACCCGGCGCGTGGCGGACTTCAGCGCCACATCCATGAGGTCGAGGGCGTCGGGATCGGTTCCGACGACTTCCCGCAACATCCGCATCTCCTTCTTGACGAGCGCGGTGCCGCGACGCGTTGGATGCATGGGATCCACCACCACCACGGGCGGGCGCAGGTCAGGCAGGTAGGTCTTCGCGTCGCCCTGGAGCAGCGTCATGCGCCCGACAACGGCGGCCAAGGCTGGACCCGACGCGCGAGCCCTGGCGAGTCCATCCTGAAGCAGACTGTGGATGGCCGCCGAGCGTTCGATCAAGGTGACATGCGCGCCAAGCGACGCGAGAAGAAAGGCGTCGCGCCCGAGGCCGGCGGTCGCGTCCACCACGTCCGGCCTGTTGCCATGGGTGAAGCCGGCGGCACGGGATAGAGGCTCCCCCCGGCCACCGCCAAAACGGAAACGGTGCCCGACGGCACCGCTCGCGAAATCGCAGATCAGGGACGTTGCGTCATCGCCCGATCGCGGCGACGCATCCGGCTCGTCCATTCGTCAGTCGTCGGTCGGCTGCTTGATTTCCTCGGCCTGGCCCTCGGCCTTGTCGGGGTCGCCCTTGTCGGATTCGGTCTTGTCGAGCTTGGCCTTGGCGCGTTCCGCAACCTTCACGGCCTTCAAACGCTCCCGTTCCCGACGTTCAAAATCGTAATTCGGCTTTCGTGCCATCTTTATCGTTCCTTGTAGGTCGGAGCACCGCTCGACCGGTCGACTCCCGGGGTGGCCGAGGACGGCACCCAACCGATGTGATCGAGTGCATTTTTGATCGACTTTGCCGGCGCTGGCCAGCACGAATTTACCCCGCCCGATTTCAGCCGGTATATAGCCCCGCATCAGACCGATGGATCCGGGCGATCGGGTCAACACAGGGGAACATTGACGGCGAGGCCACCGAGCGACGTTTCCTTGTATTTGCGTTTCATGTCGCGGCCCGTCTGACGCATGGTCTCGATCGCTTGGTCGAGGCTGACGCGATGGCTGCCATCGCCATGCAGGGCCAGGCGCGCGGCGTTGATGGCCTTGACGGAAGCGACGGCGTTCCGCTCGATGCACGGGATCTGCACCAGGCCGCCCACCGGGTCGCAGGTCAGGCCGAGGTTGTGTTCGAGGGCGATCTCGGCCGCGTTCTCAAGCTGTCCATTTGTGCCCCCCAGGGCCGCCACGAGACCGGCCGCCGCCATCGCCGAAGCCGACCCCACCTCGCCCTGGCACCCGACGTCGGCTCCCGAGATGGAAGCGTTCTTCTTGATGATCGACCCGATCGCCGCGGCGGCGAGCAGGAAGTCGTGAATGCCATCCCGGCCGGCGCCAGACACGAAACGCGCGTAATAGTGCAGCACCGCCGGAATGATCCCCGCCGCCCCGTTGGTTGGCGCCGTGACGACGCGCCCGCCGGCGGCGTTCTCCTCGTTCACCGCCAGGGCGAAAAGGTTGACCCATTCCATGGCGCGCAACGGATCACCCTGGTCGATCTGCTCGCGCCGCAAAAGCGACGCGTGGAGATCGGCGGCCCGGCGCTTCACCGCGAGGCCACCCGGCAAGGTTCCGGTCGCGCGCGTACCCCTGTCGACGCAATCGCGCATGGCCGTCCAAAGCTGGTCGAGATAGGCATTGACATCGGCGTCGGCGCGCAAGGCCGTCTCGTTACGGCGCGCGAGTTCGGCGATCGTCAGCGAGGCGGCGCCGGCGATCGACAACAGGGTGTCGGCTGTCCCGAAGGGGAACGGCACCGGGCGGGCGACGACCGCCGAGGCCTCCTCACCCTCGGCGCGGATGAAGCCGCCCCCTATCGAATAGTAGGTTTTCTCGCCGACGGGTTCGGAGCCCCGCCAGGCATGGAACCGCATCGCGTTGGGATGACCCGGCAGGAACTCGCGCATGCGGAACACCAGGTCGATCGCGGGATCAAATCGAACCTCCCGCAAGCCAAGGTGGATGCGACGCGTGTCCCGCACCGCCACGACCACGGCCTTCATGTCCTCGGCATCGACCGTGTCGGGCTGGTGACCGGCAAGCCCGGCGATCACTGCGGCGTCGGTGCCATGGCCGACGCCGGTCAGCGCCAGGGAGCCGAACAGGTCACAGGAAATCCGGTCGACCTGCGCGAACCCGGGCTGCGCCAAGCACCATTCGAGGAACAGGCCGGCCGCGCGCATCGGCCCCACGGTGTGCGAGCTCGACGGCCCGATCCCGATCTTGAATAGGTCGAAAACCCCGACAAAGGTAACTGACCCCACCTTCCGGCGCTTCGGTGCGATCTGGAGCATCATGGTTCCGTTGCGTGTGGACGGCGCGGGCGCGGATCGACGACCCTTCAGGGTTCGACGCGGCCCACAACCTGCTCGCCTTCCCGATGAGAGGCTATCGCGATTTCGTCGTGTATTGGCCGAGTCGCGCAAGTCGAGCCCGCGGCTGGCGCCGGCGAGCGGCATCGCCGAGCCCTCGGCCGTCGTGACGCCTTTGGCAAAGCGGCAACGAAAATGAACCGTCCTTCGATGCGGCCTGCATGCTGGGGTTCACGCAACGGGGCGTTATGTCCTCCAAGTGCCCGCCTGCTCATCGTCGGGCTGCGTCGAACGCCGATGAACCAACGACCCCTCCGCAACGTGGTTTGGCTGTGATAGAAAGCCGCCGCGTGCGCTGGCCTCGTCGTTGGCGGGCACTCTGCGGATCGAGATCGCGTTCATTTTTCATCCACGGCAGGCCAGGTCAGATGTCCACCACCACCGATCTTGCCAAGCGGGTCTACGACCACACGTGGAAGCTGGACCCGATCATCCGCAGCCTGCTCGATACCGACTTCTACAAGCTTCTCATGCTTCAGATGATCTGGGGCCTTTACCGCGACCGGCGCGTCACGTTTTCGGTGATCAACCGCACGAGGCGGGTCAGGGTCGCGGACGAGATCAGCGAAACCGAACTGCGCGAGCAGCTCGACCACGCCCGGACGCTGCGGCTCACCAAGAAAGAGCGGATCTGGCTGGCCGGCAACAGCTTCTACGGCCAGCGGCAGATTTTCCAACCGGAATTCCTGGCCTGGCTCGAGGACTTCACCTTGCCGGACTATGATCTCCGCAAGGAGGATGGGCAATTCGTCCTGCAGTTCGAGGGGCGGTGGACCGAGACCACCATGTGGGAAATACCGGCCCTCGCCATCATCAACGAGCTGCGCTCCCGGGCGGCGCTCAAGGGGTTGGGCCGCTTCGAGCTCGACATCCTTTACGCCCGTGCCAAAACCAAGTTGTGGTCCAAGGTGGAGCGGCTACGCCGGCTACCCAACCTCAGCATCTCGGATTTCGGCTCGCGTCGCCGGCACGGCTTCCTGTGGCAGAGCTGGTGCGTGGAAGCGCTGAAGGAGGGCCTGGGCGACGCGTTCACGGGATCCAGCAACGTGCTGCTGGCCATGAACAACGACCTTGTGGCGATCGGCACCAACGCCCACGAACTTCCCATGGTGCTGGCCGCACTGGCACCGGACGACGAGGCCTTGCGGGTTTCGCCCTACAAGGTGCTGCAGGATTGGCAAAGCTATTACGGCGGCAACCTGCTGATCGTTCTCCCCGACACGTTCGGCACCGCCTCCTTCCTTCGGAACGCCCCCGATTGGGTCGCCGACTGGACGGGCGTCCGCCCCGACTCGGCGCCGCCGATCGAGGGGGGCGAACGCCTCATAGCCTGGTGGAAGGCCAAAGGTCGCGATCCGCGAGACAAGCGCCTCGTGTTCTCCGACGCGTTGGACGTGGAAACCATCGAGGAAACCCATCGGCACTTCAACGGCCGGGTGAACATGAGCTTCGGCTGGGGCACCAACCTCACCAACGATTTCCGGGACTGCGCCCCCGTCACCAACGCCGGGCTGAAATCGATTTCCCTCGTCTGCAAGGTGGTGGACGCCGATGGCCGCCCGGCCGTGAAGTTATCGGACAACCCCATGAAGGCCAGCGGCGAGGAAAGCGAAGTCGCCCGTTACCTCAATGTGTTCGGCACGGTGGGGCGCGTGGCGCAAGACGTGATGGTTTGATGCCCCATGGCCGACCCACAGGAAGACGATCATGTCTCGAACAGACCTCGCCGACACCTACCGCGACTACATCTCGTGCCTGAACGGCCAGGACTGGGCAAAACTCGACCGGTTCGTCCACACGGACGTGATCCACAATGGTCGGCAGATCGGGAGTTCGGGCTACCGCGACATGCTGGAGCGTGATTTCGACGACATCCCCGACCTCCAATTCAACGTGCAAATCCTGATCGCCGACGCGTCTCACGTGGCGAGCCGGATCGCCTTCAACTGTACCCCGAAGGAACGCTTTCTCGGCCTCGACGTGAATGGCCGGAAGGTCTCGTTTTCCGAGAACGTGATCTACGAATTTCGCGGTGGTAAGATCTCGCAAGTCTGGTCCATCATCGACACGGCTGCGATCGAAGCGCAACTCTGAAGCGGGCTACATCAGCGGTTTGAGGGCGGACGACCCGGCAAGGCGCGATGAAGGGTCGTCATCGTCCGGGATGCCGACCAATGGCTGATTGTGAAACCCAAGCGCGCATGAAGGTGTTCGTGGCTCAGTTCGAGAAGGATATGGGGCAGTGTTAGCGCGGCGAGACCCTGGATCGTCAGCGCGAGCAGGCGCGACGAGGCGGCGCCATCATAAAGGGGCCATAGCAGCGCGCCCAGCAGCAGCGTCAACAACGCCAAAGGGGTTGCGAGCCGCCACGCCGCTGCCGTGTTGCTGACCCGTCGCGCGCGCCTCGGGTCGGTGATCATGCCAGCCATATGGGCCGGAGCATGGATGCAGATGAAATAAAGCGCAAA
>CALMOK010000303.1:3563-4998 GCA_937871825.1 uncultured Alphaproteobacteria bacterium | reverse complement strand
GGTCACGGCTCCGAGCCGGGCCTTGCTGGTCCGCAGGACGACGAACGGCATGCCCCGAGCCGCCAACGTGTCCGCGACGGGATAGCTCTTCTCGCCGTTGAGGTTTACGTCGAGCACCGCCGCGTCGAGGTCTTCGGTGCCGATGATTGCGAGGGGTCGGTCGATGCGCGTGGCGGGGCCGACGACCGCGCAGCCGAGCTGACCCGGCATGTCCTCCAACATCCATGCGACTATCACCTCGTCCTCGACGACGAGGATGCGTCGGCCGGAAAGCCCGTTCGCTGCGCTCATCCGCCGGATTCCTTGGAGACTGGCATCACGATCTCGCAGACGACCCCGGTCGGCTCGAACGAGAGGCGAACCTCGGCGCCCAGGTCCTGCGCCAAGCCGCCCTCGATCAGCCGCCGGCCGAAGCCCTTGAAGGGAGGCGATGCCACCGCAGGTCCGCCATTCTCGCACCAGCGCAACCGGACCTGATGGCCTTTCGGCACGGCTTCGAGCCGCCACGTGACGTCGACCTTTCCGCCGGCCTGCGTCGAGAGCGCGCCGTAGGCCACGGCGTTGATGGCCAGCTCATGGAAGGCCAGGGTGAAGGTCAATGCCTCCATGGGCCGGAGGGGCACCTTGTCCCCATCGATCGAGACGCGTCCGCCTAGCCCCAGGGGTTCCAGCGTGCGGTCGAGGACATCCCGCAATCCGACCTTGTTCCACTTCTCCGTGCCGAATAGGCCGTGAGTATTCGACAGCGCCAGGATGCGTCCCTCGAAGGCGTCGATGGTCCGCTCTTCCGCCATGCCGCGCAACGTCTGCCCGGCGATCGCCAGGACGGTCGCGAGCGTGTTCTGCGTTCGATGATTGAGTTCGTCGAGGAGAAACCGGAGCCGCTCCTCTTCCCGCTTGTGCCGCGTCACGTCCACGAAGGAAGCGAAGTGCTGCACGACGGCGCCGGCGTCGTCCCGTACCGGACTGATGAAGATGGAGACCCAGATCGCGCCGCCGTCCTTGCGGCGGAAGCGGACCGGCGTTTCGAGGTCGCGGCCGCCTTCGAAGGCCGTTCGAATCTCCGTCAGCGCCTCGGGGTCGGTACCTTGTAGGATAAGGAAGCCGAACTTCTGGCCGAGCACTTCCTGCTCGTCGTACCCCGTCAGGTCGAGGAAGGCCTGGTTGACGAAGGCGATCGGATTGTCCGGCGCCTTGGCGTTCGAGAACACCATCGGCATCCGCGTCGTCTCGGCGGCGACGACGAAGGGTCCCAGGTTTTCGCGAAACCCTTCGACGTCGGACTCCGCGACCTTCTGCTCACCGGATTTATCGGCCTGGTCCGACATGGTCATCCCTCTCGCCATGTTGCGCAGGAGGACGGGTGCCATCCGGCGGCTCCTCCCGTTCGAGTATCCGCAAGGCGGCGCGGACGACCTCGCTTGCCGTACGGTAG
>CALMOK010000303.1:2426-3553 GCA_937871825.1 uncultured Alphaproteobacteria bacterium | reverse complement strand
GCGTGATCGATACGTTCATGGTCTTGCGTGTCGGCATGGATGGAGGCCCGTCTGGAGTCCATGTGGACGTGTGCCAAGCATTGGCACAAGGCTCGCCAAGCGCGTTAGACGGCAGATATCCGCATAGTTGAAACGCGTATTTGCATCCTGCCGGTCATCGATGGATTGATCGGTCCTTGCCGCTGGGATAGCTTGGACTGGGTTGTCCGGTGCCGGGCCTATCGATCCGGCGTCCCCTTCAACGAACCACGAAGAAGGCGTTGATCGGGTTGCAAGGACGCTGGACGGACGGCGATGCTCGACTGGGATGATCTCCGCTTTTTCCTGTCCATCGCCCGGCACGGAAACCTGATCGCCGCCGCCAAGGAGCTTCGCGTGGCCCAGTCCACGGTGGGGCGGCGGCTAGCCTCCTTGGAATCGAGCCTCGGCGTTCGCCTGCTCAATCGAACGCCTGACGGGTACGTCGCCACCTTGGCGGGCGAGCAGGTCCAGAGGGAGGCCGAGCGGTTCGAGACCGGGTCGCTGGCGCTGGAGCGCGAGGTCGGCGGTGGTGACAATCGGTTGTCCGGTTCGGTCCGCGTCACGTGCGCGGAGAGCGTCGCCAGCCACATCCTGTCGCCGTGCCTCGCCGCGATGCACGGCAAGCATCCGGACATCATGGTGGAGCTGATCCCCGATGCGAGGGAGTTGAGCCTTTCGATGCGCGAGGCCGACGTTTCGGTACGGCTCAAACAGTCGAACCAGCACGACCTCGTCGTTCGCAAGATCGGCGTGCTGAGTTTCGGCTTGTACGCCAGTCCGGCTTACCTGGAAAAGCACGGCGACGTGAATTTCGAAGCGGGCTGTCCGGGACAACACATCGTCGCGCAACTCGACGACATCCAGGACTCCGATCAGACCGACTGGCTGGCCTCGCTCGCTCCCCGTTCCCGCGTTTCCTTGCAGACCAGCAGCCACGAGGCGGCGGTCGTCGCCGCGCTGCACGGGGGCGGCTTGGCGTGCCTGGCCCGTTTCCGTGCCGACCGTGAAGACGGCCTCACCCGCCTCGCCTCACCGTCGCCCGTTCCGGATACGGGGATCTGGCTGGTCGCCCACAAGGACAATCGGGAGAACGCGAGGATCAGGGC
>CALMOK010000303.1:280-2416 GCA_937871825.1 uncultured Alphaproteobacteria bacterium | reverse complement strand
CGTATCACCGAAGGCATTCGGGCGCTGGCGCCGCGATTGAATCCGGCGATCTAACCCTGACTGAGCGATGACGCTTCTTATCGGACGAGAAGGCTAGGTCCAGCCGGCTTGGCGCCGTTCACAGCCATCAGTGATGGGGCAGGTCTATTTGGACTGACGCGACGCTCCGACTGCGGGACAACTTGGGCCGGAACACCTGTCCGTAAAGGGATCGGTCAACGGACGGTCGGCGACGACTTCGATCGGACGGACTCTTCCTGGGCGAGCCTCGTCTCATTTAGCTGGTACGGTAAGTTTCGCGGTGAAGGGGCCTCTTGAGTTACAATCCGCTGATGACACCGACTCTCATCGGCTACGCCCGCTGCTCAACCGACAAGCAGGACCTCGCGGCTCAGCGTGACGCCCTACCGTGTCGTCATGGTCGACCGCTACACCAAAACGATGCTGACGATCGTCGCTCTCGCGACCGTGGCGATCGCAGTTCAAATGTTCTTGCGTGACCAACTGACTTACGAAGGCGGGTGCGGCGGACCGACAATTCCTTGCTACGTCAGCACTTCCGCTAAGGGCTGGCTGGCAGTCCGCGTATTGCCCTGAGGGGGTCGGAATTACCCTTGGTATGTTTGCTACCTAATACCGCACATATCCATCATTGTCGCGTCCGGTCGCGCCACACCGGGGTCAGAAGACATGCCGCAAGGGGCGACCTTCATCGGCAAGCCGTTTAGCGTCGAGTTGGTGCGTGATAGGCTTCGGGAAACAATGCCGGAGCAGGCGAAACCCGAGCCATCACGAACCTCGACGAACGAATGAACGTTTGAATTCGATAGCGGCGTCAGACGTTGGCCGAACGGCGCTGTTTCGTTACGCGGTCCAGCGGCGTCGCGCCGGATTTCTCGTGCTCCTTGTATGATATCACGGGCGATGTCATAGTGGCTGTATGATCGTCGTCGATGCAAACGTGATCCTGCGCGCGATGCGGTCCAGAAACGGGGCATCTCACGCGATTCTGCGCGCGATGCTGATGGGTGAGGTCAAGTTCACTGCTTCACCTGCTGTCATGCTGGAGTATGAAGATGTCGTGAAACGACCTGGCATCTTAGGCCCCGTTCCAGCCATTTCTGGAGCGAACATCGACATCGTTCTCGACACCCTGTGTAAGCTCGCGGTGCCTTCACTCCCCTGGTTCAGATTCCGCCCGTTCCTCACAGACCCCAAGGACGATCTCTACATCGAATGCGCGCTTGCTATCGGATCGAAGCTTATCGTCACCGACGACCGGCACTTCAAGCATCCTGCTGTCCAGGCTTTCGGTTTGGAAGTGCAGAAAGCAGGTGAGTTCATCCAGTCCTTGAACCTAGAAAGGAAACCTACATGACCGCATTCCCACTCCGTATCCCTGACCATGTGATGTCTCAGGCCAGAACCGCCGCTGACGAAGAAAAGGTCTCGATCAATCAGCTTTTGTTGTCTTTCATTGCGGAAGGCATCGGACATCGACGTGCGTTGCAATCAATGAGGGAACGCGCCAAGCGCGGCAACGTCGAGGCTGCATTGGCCGTGCTCGACATGGTTCCCGACGTTGCGCCTGATGAAGGAGACGAAATGCCGGAGCCCTCAGACAACCAGGGGCCCGCATTCGGCAGGTAGGATCATAGGCGGCATCGCCTGATTGAGGCGCATGCCGCGCCCACCTGTCAGAGCATCCTGATGGACTTGGCCACCACGCCCCAGACCTGGCAGTCGGCCCCCTCGACGATCTCGATATCCTTAAAGGCTTTGTTCTCGGCCTGGAGCCAAATGCGCTCATTGCGTCGGCGATACCGCTTGATAGTGAACTCAGCAAGCTTCGCCATGCCCACTTGTTATTGCTTGTCTTTTTTACCGATGTGCGAAGTTGTGTGTACCACCTTCGTGCTCCGGGATCCAGGCCAGTCAGCACCATGCCCAATGTGTCCAAAGGTTCAGTGATGCGGTCCTCGCGTTGGGTGCTTGTTGGATAACCATCGCGATCCTTCACCCCAGCGGGGCAAGGATACCGATCGTGTTCCTGAGCCATTGCGCTGCCGATGCGTTAGGCTCCGGTCCTGGTTCGCCATCAAGGATGTAGTGGTCGCGGGCTCACGCCCATCAACA
>CALMOK010000303.1:0-259 GCA_937871825.1 uncultured Alphaproteobacteria bacterium | reverse complement strand
GCGCCGTGCACCTTTCGCTCCACCTCGACGTCAGGCGGGTTCAAAGTGTACGCGTCGAAATCACCCCTGATCGGCAAGGGCCAGGAGGGCTCCCGTCATGTCGGAAACCATCGCCTCCCCATCCAGTCCGAAGCGCCTCGCCCTGTTCCTCGATGGAACCTGGAATACGGTGCAGGACAACACCAGCGTCTGGCGCCTGAAATCCTTGTGCAGGACCGACGGCGACCAGCTCGTCTATTACAGCCAGGGCGTCGGAACC
>CALMOK010000302.1 GCA_937871825.1 uncultured Alphaproteobacteria bacterium | reverse complement strand
GGCCCGGACACCGCCATCGGGCGCTTCCATCGCGGGTTTTCCGCGCCGGGCAACCAGACCGGGGGCGAGGAAGGCGGCCCGCCCGACCCCGCCGACCGGATGTTCGCCTGCCACGGCGTCCAATACCTGTCGCCGACGCCCGGGTTGAGCGTGATCGGCATCGGGGACAGCATCATCCAGTCCTCGTGCTCGACGGGTGAGATCAGTGGCTTCGGCATCCGCGCCTGCGTGGCGTTGTCGAGCCCCGCCCGCCCGGTCAGCTACGTCAACGAGGGATTTCCGGGCCGCAATTCCCTGAACTTCTGCGCCAACGGCCTTTGGGGGATCGAAGCCCTCCGGCCGCAGGTCGCCATTATCGCGCCCTGGAGCCAGAACGAGCCCTGGACGATTGAGATGGCGGACATCGCTTTCGGTCGCGCCGTGGCGGTGATGGACGCGGCCCGCCGGCACGGCTGCGTGCCGATCCTCACAACGACGGCCCCGGTCTTCGTTCGGCACCCCGAGGCCGACGCGATCCGCCGCCGCACCAACGACCGGGTCAGGGCCGTCGGCCGGGGGGGCGTTGCGGTTCTCGACGTCGACGCCATCTGGGGCACGGGATCCTGCCCGAACGCCTACCGCCCCGAATATGACGCCGACGACCAGACCCATCCCAACGATCGCGCCTGCGCGGCGGCCGCCAAGGTGCTCGCACCCATGCTGACGCGGATTATCGACCGGGGCTGAGAACGGTCACCGAATTTGCATTCAGGAGGAGCGGACCAACTCGCCCTGCGCCGATGCGTTCGCGTCGACGATGCCGGCGGCGGTCTCGCAAAGCCGGCGCCAGATCTCGAACGAGATCGCCCAGCGCTTGCCGTCATAGCCGATCCGATCGATGTAACCGACCATCAATCCGTCCTCGAGAACGCGAACCGTTCCGGGAGCGTGGTGGTCGTCCTGCAATCGCACAACGAGAAGCTTTGTCGGGCCATAGCGGTGCATCGCGCCCTGCAACCTCCGCGCCTTCTCGTCGTCGAGCGTCTCGCCGCTCTGAAACACGAAGATCTTCTCGCCGCTCCGCAAATCGTCCAGGAGCTTGGTGCGGAGGTATTGCATGCGACGGCAAAGCTTCTGGTAGATCTTAGGCTCGTTGGCATCATCGCGAATGATGAAGGTGTGCATGTTGAGCCCAAAGACCTTGTCGATGGTATAGTATTCATGGTTTTGCGGATTGAGGCGGAGTTCCGTGGTCTCGGCGCTGCCCACGCCCTGGAACTCGGTCGCCAAGCCCTGCAGGAGCTTATCGAAGCTGATCCCGGCCCAGCGCAACAGGCCGAGCGGCTCGGTTCCAAAATGCTGTTGAGTGAACCCCAGCTCGCAATTTTCACCAAGGCTCTCGAACCGCATGAAGAGGTCCCGGTGTTGAAGGTCGGGCGCGCGCGCTCGAGCCAAGGTCGAGCTTTCGGGTGCTTGATCGCCCGGTGCAGGCCCGCTTTCTCCCGTCGCGCTCTCAACCAGTAGATCGACCCGCGCCAGATCCGCCTTTCCCTGACACTCGATCCAGCCGGTGCGAACGCGAGGATCGCGCGGGAAGCGTTCGCGCAGCGCGGTCCAGCGCTTCAGCGATTCCCCCCAATCGCCGCGCTCGTCGGACACCCACGCGTAGTTCACGCCGAGGTTGGCGTTGCGCGGGAATCGCGCCATCCCGTCGCTCAGCACGGCATCGGCTTCATCGAACCGCTTGAGCCGCTTCAACGTCGCTCCCATCCCGGCATAGCCGAGGGCGGCTTGAGGAAAGGCCGCGCGGATCGCCTTCCAACGCTGCAGGCCTTCGTTCCAATCACCTTTGACGTCCGCCGTGGTCGCATACTCGGCCGCAAGACCCAGGGCCTTCGGGCATTGCTGCCGGCCAGCGAGGAGAATGTCCTCCGCCTCCTCAAATCGCGACAGGTCCCGGTAAACGCGACCAGCCGACTCGTACCCCTTTGGATCAAGCGGAAAGTAATCGATGATCTGAAGGGACGTCTCCAGCGACTCGTTGAGCAGCCCAAGCCTATGGCTCGCAATAGCCATTTCGATCATGATGTTCAGGTCGTTGGGGAAGAGTTGCACCGCTTCCAGCAGCATGGCGCGGCTTTCCTCGCAACGGTTCAACTTTCGCAACACCCCGCCATAACCGGCGTGCGAAATGGGGCTACCGGGATATTCGACGAGGAGCTTTTGCCAAGCGGAAACCGCTTCGTCGAGCCGCCAGTCCTTTTCAAGAGCTTGGGCCCGGGCGACGGCGGCGAGCAGGTGTCTGGAACGTCGTCCACGTCCCAAGGCGATGATCGAAGCGCGTGTCCCGAGCGAGCGAACCAGGCCGTGTCTCGATTGCATCAATCTCGCCGTCGTGCCGGTCACCCTTCCCAGGATCGATTTCAGCAACTTGTCTCTCCACATTGAACGGTCGACACGAGCAGCATCCGGTTGAGTCTTCGTCCGCGAGGTCGCGATCCAGTTTCTGGACTTCGGCGAAGCCCCATTCTATTGCCTGCTTTCCGAACAAGCTCGCATCGAAGCGCTCGTCTATGAGTACGCCTACCTTGAACTGGTTGCCTCCATCGGAGGATTGGCGCGACCGGATAAACGATTTCCGCAAGGCTGAACATCCCTGCTGGAACAGTGCCGTTGACCTCTCCAGAACCCGCCTGGATTTCATCCGCACCAATGTCCTGGATGCCGCCGTTGCGAGGGCATTCCCACGAGGACCGGCCGGCCTGGGCACCAAGCCGATCCGCCTCGCCGTGCTTGGCACGTCGATGACCGCGCATCTTCAGCCCGGCATCCGCATGGGAGCCCTGCGCCGAGGCCTTTGGGTCACAACCTACGAGCCCGAGTATGGACAATATCTGCAGGACCTGCTCGATCCATCGTCGGGCCTGCATCGCTTCGAACCCAACGCCATCCTGTTCGCGCTTGATTCGGACACACTGACCGCCGGTTTCGAGCCATCGATGACAGCCGCCGAGGCGGATGCGGCTTTCGACTTGACCGTGCAACGGATTGAGCAGTCCTGGGCGCTGGCGCAGGACGCGTTCCGAAGCCCCATCATGATGCAAACGCCGATGCCGGTCTTTCCCAGCCTGATGGGCAGCAACGAGCATCGGTTGCCTGGCTCCCGGTCGAACGCGTTGATCCGCTTGAATGTCAGGCTCCGCTCGATGGCCGACCAGGCCAGCGTGGACCTTGTCGCGCTTGACGACCGCGTCGCGAGCGATGGCCTCGACGGCTGGCATGACGCGGCCCTCTGGCATCGCGCCAAGCAGGAAGTGACCCCCGCCGCTACACCCGTCTACGGCGACCTCGTCGCGCGCGTGCTCGCGGCTTATCAGGGCCGTTCGGCGAAATGCCTCGTGCTTGATCTCGACAACACCATCTGGGGTGGGGTGGTCGGGGATGACGGGACCGATAAGCTCGTGCTCGGGCAAGGCAGCGCGCTTGGCGAGGCTTTCGTCGGCGTGCAGCGCTATGCCAAGAATTTGGCGCAGCGCGGTGTCATCCTGGCGGTTTGTTCCAAGAACGACGAGGCCAATGCGCTCGAACCGTTCGAACGTCATCCCGACATGATCCTGCGGCGGGCGGATATCGCTTGCTTTGTCGCAAACTGGACCGACAAAGCCGCCAATCTTCGGACGATTGCTGAACGGCTCAACATCGGGGTCGATGCACTCGTGTTCCTCGATGACAATCCCTTCGAGCGCAACCTCGTCCGCGCGGCGCTCCCCGAGGTCGCCGTGCCGGAAGTGCCGGATGATCCCGCGCTCATACCGCGTTGTCTCGCGGCTGCCGGCTATTTCGAAAGCCTGTCCATCACGGCGGACGATCGGGCGCGAACAGCCCAATATCGCGACAATGAAGATCGGAAGGCGATCCTTGCTTCCGCCACCGACCTGCCATCCTACCTGCGCAGCCTGGATATGCGGCTTCTTTGGGGGCCGTTCGATCCCGTCGGCCTGCCCCGCGTCATTCAACTCGTCAACAAGACCAATCAATTCAACCTCACGACGCGCCGGATCACAGCCGACGAGGCAGAGGCCGTGATGGGCGAGCCGACGAACGTCGGATTGCAGATCCGTCTGCTCGACCGCTTCGGCGACAACGGGATGATCGCGGTTGTGATCGGACACCTGCGCGGTCGCGACCTGGTGATCGAGACGTGGCTGATGAGTTGCCGCGTGCTCGGGCGCGGGGTTGAAGACGCGACCCTCGACCTCGTGGTTGGCGAAGCCGAGCGTCTCGGGGCGACGCGCATCGTGGGCGAATACCGGCCAAGCGCTAAAAACGGCATGGTCCGGGACCATTATCGCAAGCTGGGCTTCACGGCCGATCGTGAGGACGATGACGCGGCCTGGTGGACCCTCGCCCTTGCCGACAGACAAAGGCGCGAAACGTTCATGAGCGTCGAACGCTCGACCTCGCCGGATGGTTTGCAAAACGCAGGAGATTCGCCCGCATGATCGAGACCGAGATTTATTCCGTCCTTTCCGAGATCTTCGAGGACGTGTTCATGCGCGAGGTCGCGTTGCGGCCAGACCTGACGGCCAAGGATGTCGACGGTTGGGACTCGTTCAAGCAGATCGACATCATCATCTCGGTCGAGGAACGCTTCGGGATCAAGGCCGGCACACGGGACCTCGACGGACTTCAATCGGTCGGCGATCTCGTTCGGATGATCCAGTCTAAAACGGCTTGAGGTCAGGCGACCTGGAAGGCGTGCCGGTGATCGGGCGCCTCGATCAGTTCGATGATGAACCGCAAGGGCGAGACGAAGAATTGAATCCGTCGGCCGCCATAGGCGATCGCCGGCTTGGCCGGCCCGGCAACGAAGCATCGCTCCTGCACCAGGCGTTCGGCATGACGATCGAGGTCGTCGACGCGATAGGCGACGTGATTGATGATGCTCCGCTTGGTTTGTAGCGCTTGGGCAATGGGGCTGTTCGGTCCCAGCGGCGCGATCAACTCGTAACAGATGCCGGATGGATCGTTGCCGAACTGAACATAAACTCCGTTGACGTCGTCGGCGAACGCCTCGGTCCAGCGATCGATGGCGAAGATGGACGCGAGGTGGTCGCGGCCGGCGCTCAGTGTCGGAATCACGATGCCGATATGGTCGAATTGCATGACGTCACCTCATCTCGCGCGATGGCCGACAACGGTTGCCTGAAGGACGCTGCGGGCAATCGGCTTCAGCCGCATCGAGCGAGTTTCCTCACGCCGCGTCGACGAAACTCTCCAGCACCATCTTGCGGCCGGCGTGGTCGAAGTCGACCGTCAGCTTGTTGCCGTCCACCGTCGCCACCGTGCCGGGTCCGAATTTCTGGTGGAACACCCGGCCGCCGGCCTGGTGGGACGAGGTGACGGACGATTTGGCCACGAGTTCGCCCTCGATCAGCTTGGGGCCGCGAGCGGCTTCGCGGAAACCGCTCGTGCCCGCCGTGTTCGCCGCCGCGCCGCGTTGCGCGCGCTGCCAGCCCGGCGTGTCGTAGCTCGATTTGAAACCCATGGTGTCGAAGCGGGACGCCCCGTAGCCGCCGTAGCGGGTCGCCTGGGCGGCCTCGGTCACCTCGACGTGGGCTTCGGGCAGTTCGTCCACGAAGCGGGACGGGATGGTGGTCTGCCATAGCCCGTGGATGCGCCGGTTGGTGGCGAAGAAGATCTTGGCCCGGCGCTTGGCGCGGGTGATGCCCACGTAGGCGAGCCGCCGCTCCTCCTCCAGCCCCGCCTGGCCGTTGTCGTCGAGCGAGCGCTGGTGCGGGAACAGGCCTTCCTCCCAACCGGGCAGGAAGACGGTTTCGAATTCCAACCCCTTGGCGCCGTGCAGCGTCATGATGGAAACGCGCTCGCCACCCTCGGCGTTGCTGATGTCCATCACCAGCGAGATATGTTCGAGAAAGGCCTGCAGGCTTTCGAACTCCTCCATGGAGCGGACGAGTTCCTTCAGGTTTTCGAGCCGTCCGGCGGCTTCGGCCGAGCGGTCCCGGGTCCACATGTCGGTGTAGCCCGATTCCTCCAGGATGGTTTCGGCGAGCCGGCTGTGGTGCTGGGTTTCAAGGAGGTCCGACCAGCGGGAAAAGTCGGCCAGCAGGGTCCGCAGGGTTTGCCGCTGCTTGGGCTTGAGCTCGTCCGTCTCGATGAGTTCGCGCGTCGCCTGCATGAGGGGCACGCCCCGCTTGCGCCCATGGTCGTGCAGGAGCTGCAGCGTCGCGTCGCCCAGGCCCCGCTTGGGGGTGTTGACGATCCGCTCGAAGGCGAGGTCGTCCGCCGGTTGCGCCACGCAGCGCAGGTAGGCCAGCGCGTCGCGGATTTCGAGCCGCTCGTAGAAGCGCGGGCCGCCGATCACCCGGTAGGGCAGGCCGAGCGTGATGAACCGCTCCTCGAACTCGCGCATCTGGAAGGAGGCCCGCACCAGGATGGCGACCTCGTCCAGCGACTGGCCGTCCCGTTGCAGCCGCTCGATGATGTCGCCGACCTGCCGGGCTTCCTCCTCGGAATCCCACACACCGGTGACGGTGGGGCGCTCGCCCGCGGCATCGTCGGTGAATAGGGTCTTACCGAGCCGCCCCTCGTTGTGGGCGATGAGGTGGGCGGCCGTGCCTAGAATGTGGCCCGTCGAGCGGTAGTTGCGCTCCAGCCGGATCACGGTGGCGCCGGGAAAATCCTTTTCGAACCGCAGGATGTTGTCGACCTCGGCGCCGCGCCAGCCATAGATCGACTGATCGTCGTCGCCCACGCAGCACAGGTTGCGCGTCGCCTGGGCGAGCAGCCGCAGCCACAGGTACTGGACGACGTTGGTGTCCTGGTACTCGTCCACCAGCATGTATTTGAAACGGCCCTGGAACTGGGCCAGCACGTCTGGATTGTCGCGCAGCAGCCGCAAGCCTTCGAGCAGCAGGTCGCCGAAGTCGGCCGCGTTCAGCGTTTTCAGCCGGGCCTGGTAGGCGGCGTAAAGCTGGCCCCCCTTGCCGTTGGCGAAGGCGCCCGCTTCCCCGGCGGGAACCCGGGACGGCTCCAGCCCCCGGTTCTTCCAGGCGTCGATCTGGAAGCTCAGGGCGCGGGCGGGCCAGCGCTTGTCGTCGACGTTCTCGGCCTGCAGCACCTGTTTCATCAGGCGGATCTGGTCGTCGGTGTCCAGGATCGTGAAGCTCGATTTGAGGCCCACCAGTTCGGCGTGCCGGCGCATGATCTTGGTGCTGATCGAATGAAAGGTGCCGAGCCAGGGCATGCCTTCGGCCACCGGGCCGATCAGCGCGCCGATGCGCTCCTTCATTTCACGCGCCGCCTTGTTGGTGAAGGTGACGGCCAGGATTTCGTGCGGGCGCGCCCGGCCCGTCGCCACGATGTGGGCGATGCGGGTGGTCAGCACCCGCGTCTTGCCGGTGCCGGCGCCCGCCAGCACCAGGACGGGCCCGTCGAGCGCCTCGATGGCGGCCTTCTGCTCGGGGTTGAGGTTGTCGAGGTAGGGCGGGTTGGCGCCCGCGCCCGCCATGGCGCGCGCCGCGAGGCCGCCCGGACGGGGGCTGGGCCCGGCCTGGACGGGGAGGGAATCGGCCAACGGAAACTCCGGCGTGGATGAGAACGAAAGGCGAATAGCCGGGCAAGATGGGCCGTTTGGGCGCCGATGTCGAGTTCATGCCGGCGCGGTCGGGACAGGCTCGGCGTCCAAGGTTGATCCGGCCCGACGTTCCGGGCACGGTCCGTCCGCAATCGGGCTTTCCTTTGGATCGAAACCACAACAATGGACCAGGCACCTTTTCCCGCGTCGCTTCACGACCTCATCGGCGAATCGCGGCGCATCAAGGTCGTCGACATCGGGGCCAACCCGATCGACGGGACGCCGCCCTATGCCGGCCTGCTTCGGGCCGGCCGCGCCGACGTCGTCGGCTTCGAGCCGAACCCGGCGGCGCTGGCCCGGCTCCAATCCATGAAGGGGCCGAACGAGACCTATCTGCCCCACGCGGTGGCCGACGGGGGGCGGCACATGCTGCGGATCTGTCAGGCCCCCGGCATGACCTCGCTGCTGCAGCCAAATCCGGCCGTGCTCGAACTGTTCCATGGCTTTCCGGACTGGGGGACGGTGCTGTCCACCGAGCCGGTCGACACCGTCCGGCTCGACGACATCGAGGCGACGCGGGGCGTCGAGCTGGTCAAGATCGACATCCAGGGCGCCGAACTGATGGCGCTGCGCAACGGCGAGAACCGGTTGCGGGACGCGCTCGTGGTGCAAACCGAGGTCGAGTTCCTGCCCCTCTACGTCGACCAGCCCTTGTTCGGCGACGTCGACCGCTACCTTCGCTCGCTCGGCTTCATGTTCCACCGGTTCTACCCCGCAGTCAGCCGCGTGGTGCGCCCGCTGCTCGTGGGCGACAGCATCTATTCGGAACTGAACCAGCTCGTCTGGGCCGACGCCCTGTTCATCCGCGACCTGACGCGGCTCGACCTCCTGTCGAACAACCAGCTGCTCGCCAGCGCGACGATCCTGCACGATTGCTACGCGTCGATCGACATCGTCCTCCATCTCCTCGCCGAACACGACCGGCGGGGTGGCACCCGGTTCGGCGACGCCTACCTGGCGGGCCTCCAGGGCGCCGGGGCGGCGGCTCCCGCTTCGCCGGCGGCAAACCAATGAGGCGCCGCCTTCGCCCGCACCGTCACCCGGCATTAACGGGAAGCGCGTAGCGTCGGGCTTTCACCCGATGCCGAACGGGCGGTGGGTCGTCGCAAAGGATAGGTCGGATGACAAACCTGTCGCCCATCAAGGGTGCCACCCCGGCGGATGGCCCGACCGGCCCGAGCCCGTCCAAGATGGGCGAACGCCGTTCGGGGTCCCGCAAGGCATCGCGCCAGCGCGGCGGCATCGTCGCCAGCAACGGCGTCGATCTCGGTTGCGGGGTCCTCGACCTGTCCGAAACCGGGGCGCGCCTGGAAATTCCAGCAAGCGTCCCTTTCCCGATCGCCTTCGCGTTGCGGGTCGGCTTCTCCCAGCCGAGGCCGGCGAAACTCGTTTGGCGGCGCGGCAACCAGGCCGGTGTCGATTTCGACGGCGACCAGGAGGCTCAATACGTCGAGACCGCGAACTGGTTCTAAGGGCCATTCGACCCTGAACGTGGCCATCGCTGGAGCGGCCGCTCACCCTCGGCCGCATTCACGCGGGGCCTGACGGTCGCCACCTCGCCCGAACGCGCCGGATACCGCGACCAACAGGTGGTCTTGGCCGGCGCGGCGGGACGTTCCTTAAGCGCCCGCGGACTGGCGGCCTGTCGTATTTGCACCCGTCCAGCCGGACCGGACGGGTGAACGGCCGATCGAGGCGACCGATCGACCTGCGGGAAAACGAAATGTCAATGTCGCGGCACGATGATCACGACCGCGCCTCGAACAAGCCGTTCTCGGCCAGGGACTTCTCGATCATGCACTTCAAGAATCTGTCAGTCGCAAGGAAACTTGCCATCGGGTTTGGCGCGGTGCTCGCCATCGTGGCCATCGGCTCTGCTATCACGGTGGTCGAGGTTCGGCAGGCGGCCGAGATGGAACGGCTCAAGGCGGCGTCTGAAACGGCGATCAATTACGTCGATCAGGCTTGGGGCAATCTGAACGCGGCGCGCGCCAACGCGTCGCGCTACGTCCTGACGAGCAACGACGACGACAAATCGAAAACCCAGTCCAGCATCACCGAACTCTACACCGACCTGTTCTCGGTGATCGACATCTTCTCGGCCGACGCGCCTTGGCTCGTCGGGACCATCAACAACTACAAGGATAGCCTCGACAAGCTCACCCAGCAGGTGATCAATCCGGAACTGGAACTGGCGTCCGACCCCGCCACGAAGCAGCAGGCGGTGGAGATCATGACCTCCACGGCGAATGTTGCGATCTCGGACGACGCGGAAGACGCTTTTCGGGCGCTGCGAAGCAAGGTCAGTGCATGGTCGAGCAATGCGGCCGAGGCCGGAACCCAGGCGATGGCGAGGATCAAACTGCTTGTTCTTGTCAGCGGGGTGGTGACGGTTCTACTCGGCATGAGCATGGCCTGGGTGATCGTTCGCGCGATCCGGCGCCCCTTGACGGCCATGACGGCCGCCATGCTGAAGCTGGCGGCCGGCGACAACGGCGTGGTGGTTCCCGCGCTCGACCGGACGGATGAGCTCGGCCAGATGGCGGGGGCGGTGCAGACCTTCAAGCTCGCCGGGATCGAGAAGATCCGCCTCGAAGCCGACGCGGCCCGGGCGCGACGCGATGGGGAAACCGAACGCGCGATCAATGAGAGCGCCCGCGCCGACGCCGCCAAATTGCAGGCCGAGGTGGTGAACGCCCTGGCGGACGGCTTGGCCAAACTATCGCAGGGCGACCTCGTGTTCCGGTTGAACGACCGTTTCGCGCCCGAATACGAAACGCTCAAGGCCGATTTCAACGCCGCAATGGAAACATTGCAGGACACCATGAAAACCGTGTGGGCCAACACCGCGACCATCCGCTCGGGAACCACGGAAATATCGACGGCCTCCATCGACCTGTCCCGTCGAACGGAACTGCAGGCGTCCAGCCTGGCGGAAACGGCGTCCGCGCTCGACGAGATCACCGCGACGGTGAAGCGGACGGCCGAGGGCGCCACCCATGCCCAGCGGGTGGTATCCACCGCCAAGGTCGACGCGGAACATTCGGGCGACGTGGTGCGCCAAGCCGTTCGAGCCATGGGGGCCATCGAAGCCTCCTCGCGCCAGATCGGCCAGATCGTCGGCGTGATCGACGAGATCGCGTTTCAAACCAACCTCCTGGCGTTGAACGCCGGGGTGGAGGCCGCCCGGGCCGGGGACGCCGGCCGGGGCTTTGCCGTGGTGGCCTCCGAAGTCCGCGGCCTGGCCCAGCGCTCGGCGGAAGCCGCCAAGGAGATCAAGGTGCTGATCTCCGACTCGGGCCAGCAGGTCGGTATCGGGGTCGGGTTGGTGGGCGAGACCGGCAAGGCGCTTGGGCGCATCGTGGTCCAGGTCAACGAGATCAACGCCGTCGTGGCCGACATGGCGGCCTCGGCCCATGAACAATCGATCGCCCTGCAGGAGATCAACCTGGCGATCAACCAGATGGATCAGATGACCCAGCAGAACGCCGCCATGATGGAGGAATCCACGGCGGCCAGCCGATCGCTCACCGAGGATACCGTGGTTCTCGCCCACCTTGTCGGCCGGTTCCAAACGGGACAACAGGCCGACGGCGCGGTTCGGGGGACGCCTGGCATTTCCGGACACATCTCGCGCAAACCCGTCGCGGCCTTGAAGACCACCGGTCGGGGCGGAGCGGCACCGGAGGCCGCTTTCGACGGCGAGGACGAGAACTGGGACGGGTTCTAGGTAAGCGAACCCGTCATGCCTGGCGCGCGGGCCTATGCGTGCCGGCGCATCCCGCGCAGACTTCTGGTGTTTGGGATGATGGCTTGGACGCTGTCTCAGGCGCTTTATCCGGCCACCACGCAAGCGTTGGCCTCTCAGTCGGGAGCGAGGAGGTCGTCCGGGATTGTCGGGTCGGGTGAAACGTTACGACTCTCGGTGGGACAAAGCTCACATCGTTACGGACACCCAAGAGCCTGGGGGTTATCGGAACGTTGGACATCGTGGCGCAGGGCGCCGGCCAGGATCCGCTGCTGGGCATATCCTACGCGGACGGATCCCGCGCGTCCATCCTGAACGGCCGACAACCGGGACCGCTCCGTCCCCTGTCGTACCCGGTCGTCATCCGCCCTCCTGGCCTGGACCTCACATCGGCCGCGGCTTTCATCAGTCCTGTTAGGAGCCCAGTTGCGGTCAACCGTGGCATCTGACTTTCTCGCCTGCCCGGCATCCTGGAGGGCCTGAGCAGCCACTCGTTTGCACTTTGCACTTCGCCCGCAAGGATCTCAAAGCGAGACTTCTGCCCGTGAAGCACTTCGATGATCTGGTTCAGTTCCGAAGGGGGAGTAGAATGCCTGGACGGCGCCAGCAATGGTCGTGACGCTCGACTGTCACGACCTCGATGGGGCACAAGCTTGTCTTGGCTATGATGCGGGGTTTCTGGATTGTCTTAAGGGCAAACTAAAAGTGAGCTTTCCGAATTCGACGAACGCTGTGTTGTTCCCCGCCGGCCCGGCCCTCAGTTGAGCCCGAGCGCCGTTTTCACCCGGCCGGAGTAGCCGTACACATCGTCGCGGACCTGCAGGCCTTTTTGCGGGTCCACGAAGGCCGTAAAATACAGGATGTGGATCGGCAAGGGTTGCGGCAGGTTGATCGTCCGCTCGGCCCCGCCGACCATCGCCTTCACGCGCGCCTCGCTCCACCCGTTGCTGCGGCCCAGCACGGCTTCGGCGAAGCGGAACGGGTTCTCGACCCGCACGCAGCCGTGGCTCAGGGCGCGCTTGTCGCGGCCGAAGAAGCTGCGGGCGTTGGTATCGTGCAGGTAAACCGAATGGCTGTTCGGGAACATGAATTTGATGCGCCCGAGCGCGTTGCCCTCGCCCGGAGGCTGCCGGACGAAGGTGGTGCCATCGCGCTCGATCACCTCGTAGCCGTGATTTTGAAAATATTGCGGGTCGGCGGCGAGCTTGGGCATCATCTCCCTCCCGATGATGGACAGCGGCACGTTCCAGTAGGGGTTGACGATCACGAACCGCATCTCCTGCGAGAAGACGGGGGTCGGCTTGTCGGGCTGGCCGACCACCACCCTGGTCTTTTCCACGACGGCGCCGCTGCGCAGCACCTGCGCGGTGAAATCCGGGATGTTGACCTCGATGTGATCAGGGCCGAGGTCGCGTGGCAGCCAGCGCCATTGTTCCATGTTGGCCACGATGGTGTTCTCGAGCCGGACGGTTTCGCCGCCCGACAAGGCCGCGACCGTGCGGGCCGTCAACGCACCGGAGGCCGGCAGGCCGTTGGTGCGCTGGAAGTCGGCCACCGCGGCGGCCACCCGGGTGTCGTAGACGAGCGCGGGCTCGGCCGTGTCGGCGGCGAGGTCGAGCCCGAAACGCGCCCGGATGAGCGGCACCCGCGCGTCGCTCATCCCGAGTTTGAGCACCGGCCCGGCCGAAATGCGGCTTTGCGCCTCGGGAACGAACCGCTGCCGCAGTTCGGCCAGCTTCTGCCGCAGCGCCAGATAGCCTGGGTGGGACGGGTTGAAGGCCGCCAGCGTGGCCCCGGCATCCGCGCTGCCCGGCACGGTGCCGAGGACGCGCGCAACATCCGCCACGTCGGGACGCATGTCGATGAGCCCGCCGAGCTTGCTGACGTCGACCCGCGCGCCGGTGGCCTGCCGGCCATAGGCCACGCTGGCTTCCGACAAGGCGAGCTCCGCCCGCGCCAACGCGCCCGTTTCCGTGCTGCGCGGCATCGGAACGGCGAAAGGCCGAAGGTCCAGCCCGTCTTCGGACGCATGGTCGAGCCGGGCGAGCACGGCGCGCGCCCCGTCGCTCAGGTGATCGCCGGCGATCCACAACGGCGCGTTGGCGCGCCCCGCGTAGAAGGCCGCGATGGCGTCGCGGATGCGGTGCCGCTCGGCGACGCGGGCTGGGTTGCCCTCAAGGCGCTCGGCCGCGAAAGCCGTCATCGCCGCTCCGAGCGCGACCTCGTCCAGCCCCGTGGTGGGGTGGGGCGCGAGGCTCAAGGCGGGCGACGGCACGGGCGGCACCACGACGGCGTCGAACGGGAGGACGGGAGCCGGCGTGCCCATCCCGGCCGAGGGCGTCGCTGGGCCGGAGGGCGTCACCGTCGCGGTGATGACCGGCTTGCCGGCATCCGGGCGACGAGGGTTGAGTCCGAAGGGTTCGACGGCCATGCTCGCGGCCTCGTCGTCGAGCGGTAGGGCCGGAGAAGGCCCGCGTCCCGCGACCGAGGGCTTGGCGGCGCCGTCGGGGGTTGGCTGACCGAGCGAGCCGGTCACATCCGGGCGCGGCACCGATGGGTCGGCGAACGGTGCCCCCCGGTCCCGCGAAGGATCCTGCGAGGCCGGGAGCGGCGCGGCGCGGAGCGTTTGCCCGGCGGGCGCGAGGCCGCGCGCGGCGTGCACGGCATCCTGGGCCTTGGCTTGGCTGGTCGCAGCGAAACCCAGGACCGTCATGACGATCCGGACCGACGTTGCCGAAACCCGATGCGCCCGCATGATAACTCCGTTCCGATAAGCCGCCGCGGGTGTTCGGGCCGCCGGCCCGGCTCGCCCGGCGAGGCAGTGCTTCCAAGTCGTTGGTCGATTTAACACAGGTTGGTTTTCGCAAGGGTGGACCCGGGCGATCCGTGGCCTATTCCCCCCATTCGTGTCCCGGCGAACGCGAGAGTCGGGGACGCGGCCCCGCGCCAAGGGCGAGGGTTCCGGCGAAAGGCCTTCTCACCGTCAGGCGGCGGCTTCGTCGCCCTCGCCTTCGCCCTCGTTGAGGCCGAAATCCTTCATCTTGCGATACAGCGTCGAACGGCCGATCCCGAGCTTGCGGGCCATTTCGGACATCTGGCCCCTGTAGTGGGCGAGGGCGAAGCGGATCAGGTCGGCCTCCATGTCCTCCATGCGGCGCACTTCGCCGTTCTCGTCGAGCAGCCGCACCACGTTGGGGTCGCGAACCTCGACGCGGATGAACTCGCGTTCGGGGACGGGCGTGTTGGCGTGGAGGGCGGGCGCGGGCGGGATGCGGACGTCGAAACCATCGACCTGGGCGGCGATCTGCGGGAATTCCAGCACGGTGAGTTCGTCGCCGTCGGCCAGCACCACGGCCCGGAACAGGGCGTTTTCGAGCTGTCGCACGTTGCCGGGCCAATCATATTTGGCCAGCAGCGCCAAGGCTTCCGCGCCGATACCCCGCAAGGGCTTGCGCTCCTCGGCGGCGAACCGCGCGGCGAAGCGGCGGGCGAGGTCGGGCACGTCGGCGCGCCGCGCGCGAAGCGGCGGGATGGTCATGGGGAAGACGTTCAGCCGATAGAACAGGTCCTCACGGAACCGGCCGCGCTTGACGAGGTCGATCAGGTTCTGGTTGGTGGCCGAGATCAGCCGGATGTCGACCTTGACGGAGCGCTTGCCGCCCACCGGGTCGACTTCGCCCTCCTGCAGGGCGCGCAGCAGCTTGACCTGGGTGTCGAGCGGCAATTCCCCGATCTCGTCGAGGAACAGGGTGCCTCCGTTGGCTTCAACGAACTTGCCGGCATGCTTTTCGGTGGCGCCGGTGAACGCCCCCTTTTCGTGGCCGAACAGGATCGACTCGACGAGGTTTTCGGGAAGCGCGCCGCAATTCACGGTGACGAAGGGCTTGCCGCGCCGGTCGGACGAGCCCTGGATGGCGCGCGCCATCAATTCCTTGCCGACACCGGACTCGCCCTCGATCAGCACCGGAATGGAGGATTTCGCGGCTCGCTCGCCGAGGCGGATGATCCGCGCCATGTCCTCGCTGCGGGTCGTGATGTCCTTGAAGGTGAGCGAACCGCTGACCCGGCGGGTCATGCGGCGCACCTCGTCCTCGAGAGCGTCGAAGCGCAGCGCGTTCTTGATCGACACCGACAGGCGCTCGGCCCCCACCGGCTTCACCACGAAGTCGAGGGCGCCCGCCCGCATGGCCGAGATCACGGTCTCGATGGAGCCGTGGGCGGTCTGCACGATGGCGGGAACCGCGATCTTGTCCTCCCGCAGGCGTGCCAGCACCGCCAAGCCCCCCATGTCGGGCATCATCAGGTCGAGGATCAGGAGGTTGACGGGCGGCGCGTCCGTGAGGGCGAGGCGGTTCAGCGCCGCCTGGCCCCCGTCGACGACCTCGGCCTCGTAGCCGAACCGTCGCACCATGGCCTCGAGGAGGCGGCGCTGCACCGGGTCGTCATCGGCGATCAGGATGGTGGGAGTCATGGGCCCTCGATCCACCGCCGGTCTGGCCGTGTTTCTCCCGATGGTGGGCCAGCAGGGTAAATGCGGCCTTAACGCGGCGCGGCCAAAGCCGCTTTTGTGTGCTGTTCCGGCGCAGGCTGAAGCAGGGCGACCGGCGTTTCACGAGGATCCATGATCCGCGCCGCGCGGCCTTCGCCGGTTGTTGCCAACCGTTCGGTGTCCCACATAGGCGTCGAACGTGCGTCGCCGCCCGCCTGTCCTCCCCGCAATCGGATCCCATCGCCTCCATGATCTCTTCCATCCTCACGAAAGCCAAGCTGATCCACCGGTCGGCCATCGGGACGGCCCAACGCGTCGGCCAGCCGGGCGACCTCGGGCCGCTGCCCGAGTGGAACCTCGCCGACCTTTACGCCTCGATGGAGGACCCGGCCTATGGACGCGACACCGCGCGCGCCGCCGCCGACGCACAGGCCTTCGCGGGCGACTACAAGGGCCGCCTGTCCGACCTGGCGGCCGGCCCCGGAGCGGGCGTCGCCCTTCTTGAGGCGATCACGCGCTACGAGGCGCTCGACGACCTGCTGGGCCGGCTCGTGTCCTATGCCAGCCTCGTCTACGTCGGCGACACGGCCGATCCTGCCCGCGCGAAATTCTACGGCGACGCCCAGGAGCGCGTGACGGCCATCTCGTCCGACCTGTTGTTCTTCACCCTCGAGATCAACCGCATCGACGACGCCGTCCTGGAAGGCGCGGCCGCGCGGGAACCCCTGCACCGCTACAAGCCCTGGCTCGACGACATCCGCAAGGAGCGGCCGTTCCAGCTCGACGACAAGCTCGAACAATTGTTTCACGAGAAGTCGGTCACCGGACGAGGCGCCTGGAACAGGCTGTTCGACGAAACGATCACGAGCCTGCGCTTCACCGTCGGCCCCGAGACCCTGACGCTCGAACCCGTCCTCAACCTGCTGCAGGACACGCGGCCCGAACGGCGCGAGCAGGCCGCCAAGGCGCTCGGCGCGACACTGGGGGAGAACCTGCGCACGTTCGCCCTCATCACCAACACGCTCGCCAAGGACCTTGAGATTTCCAACCGCTGGCGCGGCTTTTCCGGCGTCGCCGACTCGCGCCACCTCGGCAACCGGGTCGAGCCCGAGGTGGTCGACGCCCTGACGAGCGCCGTGGAGGGCGCCTATCCGCGGCTGTCGCACCGCTATTACAAGCTGAAGGCGCGCTGGTTCGGGCGCGACCAGCTCGACTTCTGGGACCGCAACGCCCCCCTGCCCCACCTTCCGGCGATCACCTATCCGTGGTCCGACGCGCAAGGCATCGTGCTCGAAGCCTACGGGGCTTTCTCGCCAAAGCTGTCGGGCATCGCCAAGCGCTTCTTTGACGACCGCTGGATCGACGCGGGCCTGCGGCCCGGCAAGGCACCGGGCGCCTTCGCGCATCCGACGGTGCCCTCGGCCCACCCCTATATCCTGCTGAACTACCAGGGCCGGGCGCGCGACGTGATGACCCTGGCGCATGAACTCGGCCACGGCGTGCACCAGGTGCTGGCCGCGCCCCGGGGCGCCCTGATGGCGCCGACGCCCCTGACCCTCGCCGAGACCGCCTCGGTGTTCGGCGAGATGCTGACGTTCAAATCCATGCTGGGCCGGGCCGAAACCCCTGGCGCCCGCTTCGGCCTGCTCGCCTCAAAGGTGGAGGACATGCTGAACACGGTTGTGCGGCAGATCGCCTTCTACACGTTCGAGCGCGCCCTGCACGAGGAGCGCAAGGTGGGCGAACTCACGGCCGAGCGCATCGGCGAGCTCTGGATGACCGTCCAGCGCAACAGCTTGGGCGATGGCATCCGGCTCGGGCCCGGGTACGAGGCCTTCTGGGCCTATATCCCCCATTTCGTCCATTCGCCGTTCTACGTCTACGCCTACGCGTTCGGCGACTGCCTGGTGAACTCGCTCTACGGCGTATACCAGAACGCGCCGGACGGCTTCGCCGATCGCTACCTCGCCATGCTGTCGGCCGGCGGCACCAAGCATCACGCCGAATTGCTTGCCCCTTTCGGCCTCGACGCGCGGAACCCGGGCTTCTGGCAGATCGGCCTCGACCTGATCGACGGGATGATCACGGAACTCGAGGCGAGCGAGGTCGCCTGAGCAGGCGGCATTCCCAACCGGAAAGGGCCGTCCATCGCACCAGTTGATCAACGCTCGAAAGGAAGGTCGATGCGGCCCCCTCGTGTCGGGGATCGTAAAGCAACGGTCGCCCTCGCCCTAGTGGCATCTTGCATGAATACGGAGATGTAACGCCAGTTTGAACTTGCTGTCGATCTTCGAACTATGCTGTTATGGTTGACGAATGAGGCTGACTGATCAACGTCTGCCCTGATCTGGTGTATGTGGAAGTGAGCGGCCTTAACCAACAGCGGTTGCAGGTTGGGCCGACGCTTGCGGTCGAAATGTAGCCCCGCATGTCGCGGGGTTTTCTGATGTGCGGATCTTCGCACGGACACGCTGGAGGGGAAAATGCCCGTACAATCCGTCTCAGGTTTATATCCGAGTCTCAAAGACAGTCAGTCAGCAGCCAATTCGAATACGGCGTTCAACAGCGCCATGCAGTCGTCCGCGCCAAGCCCGGTGCCCGGCGGTTCCGACTCGACGAAGATTTCTGACGTTTCAAAAACCAGATCATCAGACTCATCTGACACATCGGGCAAGAGCGACTTGTCATCGCTTATCGGTCAGCTCATTCCAATGCTGAACGACCTGCTGACGCAACTGAGTTCCGGTGGTGGTAGCAGCCTCGGCGGAGCGGGATCCGGGGCAGGAACGCAATCGGATTCCGCAATCGGAAGCACAGTGGACAAGACGTCCACGTCATCCTCGGCGAACCCATCTCCGATCGACCCATCCTCGGCGGCAGCTTCAAGCGCTATATCGGGATCGCCGGCGACACCGGACGTGGACAAGACTTCCACCCCTAATCAGGGCACTCTCTCGTCGCTGATTTCAAACGTCATGGATCTGCTGACGAAGGTACAGTCGCAGTTGCAGTCAGGCTCGGGCGCTGGTGGCAACACAGGCTCGACGGGTAACACATCGACGGGAGTTGATCCTTCAGCGACATCAATCAACAAACCTGCGAGTTCCTCGACTGGCTCATCGAACGAAGGCACAGGTGGTACGTCGGCCGCCAATCCACTCTCGGGAATCGGCTCGGCAACCGTCACAAAGCTGACCGATCTTGTGACGCAAGTGCTGTCGCAGCTGAAATCCGGTGCGGGTACGGGCGGCGACACGAGTTCGACAAGCGGCAGCGTGCCGACCGACAAGTTGAGCCAGACGGAGACTGGTGGATCCACGATCGGCACCGCTCCGAACCCCGGAACCGGAGGCGATGTGGCATCCGTCATCGGGAAACTCTTGCCGATGCTCAAGGACCTGCAGACGCAGGTGGGATCGGGAAGTGGCACCGCGACCGACTCGACAACCCTGGATCAGCAACCTGTCGCCAACCCGAAGATCGTGTCTGATAGTAAGACCCTGATCGACCACATGAACGATGGAAAGACATCCAGTCAATCCATCGCCAAAGAGGCCAAGGACCTGGCAATCGAGGCCGCCAATAACAAACAGCCTG
>CALMOK010000301.1 GCA_937871825.1 uncultured Alphaproteobacteria bacterium | reverse complement strand
GTAGCGCAGCAGCCAGTCGGGCGTGTCGCGGTACTCGCGGGGCACCTGGGGGATCACCTCGTAGCTGCGCCCGTAAAGGTTGAACCGGTTGACGTAATCGCCGCCCAGCAGGGTCGCCAACGTGCCGCCGATGTCCGACATGTTGATGCCGATGCGGTTGGCCTTGTCGGCGTTGATCTTGAACTCGATCTGGGGCGTGTCGAACTTCAGGTCGGTGTCGGTGAAGATGAACAGCCCGCTCGCCTGCGCGGCTTTCTGCATGGCGGCGACGATCTCGGCGAGCTGCCGGTAGTCGCCCGTGGTGCGGATCACGAACTGCATCGGCAGGCCGCCCGTCGAGCCGGGCAGCGCCGGGGGCGAGAAGGCCAGCACCTGCGCCGACGGCAGGCCGGCGAGCTTGGGCTGAAGCTCGCCCACGATCTGCTTGGGGCCACGCGTCCGCGCATCCCAGGGCTTCAGGATCAGGCCCGCGAAGCCGGCGGTGACGCCGCCCGAGCCGTTGATGGTGAAGACGTGGTCCTTTTCCGGAATGCCGTTGAGGACCTTGTAGAGGTCCTGCGTGGCGCCCTCCATGTAGTCGAGGTTGGCATATTGCGGCGCCTTGACGGGGAGGAACAGCACGCCCTGGTCTTCCTCGGGGGCCAGTTCCTTCGGGGTCGAGACGTAAAGGATGCCGGTCAGCACGATGACGCCGCCGAGCACCAGCATGGTGAGCGCCCGGAAGTTCAGCGTCTTGCCGAGGCGGCGCTCGTAGCGCCGCCGCAAGCCTTCGAACATGCGATCCAGGAACCGCACAAAGCCGCCCTGACCCTGCTGGGCGCTGAGCAGGCGCGAGCACATCATCGGCGACAGCGTGAGGGCGACGAAGCCCGACACCACCACCGACCCCGCCAGCGTGAAGGCGAATTCCCGGAACAGCGCGCCGGTGACGCCCGACACGAAGCCGATGGGCGCGTAAACGGCCGCCAGCGTGATCGTCATGGAGAGCACCGGCCCGGCGATCTCGCGCGCGCCCGTGAGGGCGGCCTCCTGCGGCGTCATCCCATCCTCGATATGGCGGTAGATGTTTTCCACCACCACGATGGCATCGTCGACCACGAGCCCGATGGCCAGCACCAGGGCCAGCAGGGTCAGCAGGTTGATCGAATAGCCGAGCGCCAGCAGGAAGATCATCACGCCGATCAGCGACAGCGGGATGGTGACGATGGGGATCAGCGTGGAGCGGAAGTTGCCCAGGAACAGGAAGATCACCACCACCACGATCACGGCGGCTTCGCCGAGCGTCTTCTCGACCTCGCTGATCGAGGCGCGGATGAACTCGGTCGCGTCATAGGCAATCGCGGCGTCGATGCCGGGCGGCAATTCCGCCTTGATGCTTGGGAAGGCCGCCTTGACGCTTTCGATCACGGTCAGCGGGTTGGCGGTCGGGGTCGTGTAGATGCCGACGAACACGGCCTTCAGCCCGTCGAACACCGAGGACGTGTCGGCCGATTCCGGCCCGAGCTCGATCTGCGAAATGTCGCCGAGCCGGGTCAGCGCGTCGCCGCGCGACAGCACGACAAGCTGCGAAAAGGCCTTGGCGCTGTCGAGCGAAGTTTCGGCGTTGATGCTGGTTTGCGTGTAATCGCCCTTGATCTGCCCGGCGGCCGAGATGAAGTTGTTGGCGGCCAGCGCGGTCCGCACGTCGTTGGGGGTGACCCCGCGCGCCGCCATGCGGTTGGGGTCGAGCCAGATGCGCATCGCGAAGGTCTGGCCGCCGAGGATCTGCGCGTTGGCGACGCCGTCGATGGTTTGCAGTTTCGGCTGCACAACACGGGTCATGTAGTCGGTGATCTGCGCCGACCCTAGTTCCGCCGAATTGAACGACAGGTACATGAGGGCGAAGCCCTGCCCGGTCTGCTTCACCACCACGGGGTCGTTGGCGTCGCGTGGCAGCACGCCCTTGACCTGGTTGACCTTGGACAGCACGTCGGCGATCGCCCGGTCGGGGTTGGCGTTGAGCCGCATGTTGAGGGTGATCAGCGAGGTGTTCTGCTGCGAACTCGACACCAGCGTGTCGATGCCTTCCGTGCTCGACACCGCCTGTTCGATGGGTGTCGTGATGAAGCCCTTGATGAGGTCGGCGTTGGCGCCCGGATAGGTGGTGGTGATCGTGATGGTGGTGGAGGACAGCTCCGGATATTGCCGGATCTGGAGCTTGGTGTAGGCCACGTAGCCGATCAGCAGGATGAGCAGGCTGACCACGCTCGCCAGAACCGGGCGGCGGATGAAGATGTCGGTGAAGGCCATGGCGACGCCCCTATTGGCGCGGAAGGGGATCGCGGGGCGTCGCCCCCCCGGCCGGGTCGATCTTCACGTGGGCGTCGGGCTGCAGCTTGATCTGCCCTTCGGTCACCACCGTCTGGCCCGCCTTCAGCCCGTCGGTGATGGCGACGCGGTCGCCGCGCGTGTCGCCGGTCCGCACGAAGCGGCGCTCGACCACGAGGTCGGCGTTGGGATCGAGCGGGGCGAGGTCGGCGGCCGGCGGCGTGGCGGCCTCCGCCGATCCGTTTCCCGCCTGGCTCGCCGGCACCGAAGCAGCCTTCACCACGTAAACACTGTCGCCGTAGAGCGAGAAGGAAACGGCGGTGCGCGGCACCGTCACGACCTCGCGGGGCGCGCCCGACAGCACCGCCACGTTGGCGAACATGCCGGGCAGCAGCTTCTTGGCCCCGTTGGGCACTTCGCCCCGCACCACCACGCTGCGCGAATCCTGGCTGACGCGGGCGTCGAGCGATTTGACGGTGCCCTTGAACACGTCGTCGGGGAAGCCGTCCACCTTGATGTCGAGCGTCTGGCCCGGGCTGAGCAGCGGCAAGGTTTGTTCCGGCACCGGGAAGTCGACATAGATGGGGTCGAGCTGCGTCAAGGTGCCAAGGGCCGTGCCGGGCGAAACATATTGCCCGATGTCGACCTTGCGGATGCCGAGCCGGCCGGCAAACGGAGCCGATATGGTTTTCTGCGCGATCACCGCCTTGGCGCGGTCCACGCTGGCGGCCGCCATGTCGCGGGTGGCGAGCGCGGCGTCAACCGTGGCACGGCTGGTGTTGCCACCCGTGATCAGCTCCTGCTGACGCTTCAGCGCGAGGTCGGCATTGCGCATCTGCGCCAATCCCGATTTGAGGTCGGCCTCGTCGGTCGAGGTGTCGAGTTCGACGAGAACGGTGCCCTTGGCGACCTCCTGAGCCGAATCGAAGTGGATCGCTTCCACGATGCCGCCCACCTGCGGGGCGAGGTCGATGCCCTGGTAAGGCTTGAAGCTGCCGACGGCCGGCACCTGCCGGGCCCAACTCTCGCTTTGCGCCTGCGCCACCACGACCCCGGCGACCGGGGGCTTGGTGCCACCGATGATCGTCTTGATCATCTGCGGCTTGAAGACGAATTGAAAGAACGACAGGCCCCCGATCAAAGCGCCGAGAACCAGAAAGACGGCCAAGAATGCGAGCCCGCGCTTCACTGTGAAATCCCTTCAGATCCGCGCGATTGCGGAACCCTTGCACGGGCGGACTCCGCGGCCAAACCGTCGTCGCGCCGCCATGGCGCGCGGCTCGGTAAAGCGGCTTCGGGATCGCGCAAGATTCGCCGGAACATTCTTGGCCACCGCAGCCGTTTGTTTAACGCCATACAAACCCAAGCGCAACGCTGCGGGGAAAGGCCGGTTCGGCCTCGCCGCCGCGATACCTGATAAGGCCCACGCCATGAACCAGCACGCCAAGGCCCTCGCGGCGATCCGCATCCCCGACCTTTCCGGCAAAGCCATCCTGATCACCGGCGCTTCGACGGGCATCGGCGCGGCGCTCGCCATCGCGTTCGCGCTCCAGGGCGCCAAGGTCGGCCTCCATTACAACGCGAGCGTCGATCAAGCCGCCCAGGTCGGCGACGAGATCACCGCCAATGGAGGAACCGTCCTGCTGATCCACGGGGACGTGTCGGTCGAGGGCGAGACGGAGCGCGTCGTCGCGGAGGCGGCCGAAAGGTTCGGCCACCTCGACGGCCTCATCAACAACGCGGGCGGCATGCTTGGCCGCGTTCCAACCACCGAGATGACCGACGCCCATTACGAGCGGGTGATGAACCTGAACGCCCGCTCGGTGCTGGCGGCGACCCGCGCGGCCCACCCCCACCTGAAGCGTCAGGGCGGCTTCATCATCAACACCACGTCCATCGCCGCCCGCAATGGCGGCGGCAACGGCGCGATCCTTTACGCGGCGTCCAAGGGCTTCGTGTCCACGATCACGCGCGGCCATGCCAAGGAATTCGTGGGCGACAACATCCGCGTCAACGCCGTGGCGCCCGGCGTGATCGCGACGCCGTTCCACGAGCGCTACACCAGCCCCGAGCAAATGGACCAGCAGCGCAAAACCATCCCGATGGGCGTCGTCGGCACCTCGGAGGATTGCGTCGGGGCCTACCTGTTCCTCGCTTCGCCGGCCTTGTCGGGCTACGTCACCGGCCAGATAATCGAGGTGAACGGCGGCCAGTTGATGCCGTGACGGTTGGGACCCTGACCGACGGGTTGTTCGCCGTTCCACCCGGCAAGCTGGCCTGCGTGGTCACCAGCCTGCAGATGATGGCGCCGCCGCCCAACCCGGCCGGGCCGGCGCCGCCCGGCGTGACGCTTCGGCGCGTCCGCCATCCCGACCCGGCTTGGTACAAGGCCTTGTTCCGGGGCGTCGGCGCGGATTGGCTTTGGTCGTCGCGGCTGGCGCTGTCCGACGGTGACCTCAAGATCATCATCGGGGACGACGACATCGAGGTTCACGCGGTCGGGCACGACGGGATCGACGTCGGCCTCGTCGAGATCGACTTCCGAACGAACCCAAGCTGCGAACTCGCCTTCCTGGGCTTGGTGCCCCGCCTTACCGGCAAGGGGATCGGGCCCTGGCTGATGGGCAAGGCCATCGCGCGGGCCTGGGCCCGACCCATCGAGCGTTTCTGGGTGCACACCTGCACGCTGGACCACCCGGCCGCCTTGCGCTTCTACCAACGAAGCGGGTTCGAACCCTTCCGGGTGCAGGTCGAGGTCATGGACGACCCGCGCTTGTCGGGGCTGCTGCCGGGCGAGGCCGCCCCCTTCGTTCCGCGCCTTTGAGCGATCAGCGCCGCAACACCGCGCCGGTTTTGCGGACGACCTCGGCCTCAATGCGGGCGCTGACGGCCTCGAGGTCGGCGTCCGTCATGGTGCGCTCGCGCGGCTGCAGGGTGACGGCGACCGCCACCGATTTCTGCCCCTCCGGAATGCCCACACCACGGTAAACATCGAACACCGTGGCCGCCGCCACCAGGTTGCGATCGGCCGCCTGAACGGCCTTCAGGATGTCGGCCGCCGGGACGCGTTCGGGTGTCAGGAAGGCGAAATCGCGCTCGACCGGCATCAAGTCGGGCAGGTCGAGCTTGGCTCGAGCCTTGGTGGACTTGGCTTTGGGCGGCCGCAGGTCGTCGAGGATGATTTCGAACACCGCGAGTGGCCCGCTTGCCCCCATGGCGTCGAGCGTCTTGGGATGCAGTTCGCCGAAGAAGCCGACCGTGATTTTCGGCCCGAGTTGCAGCCGTGCCGAGCGGCCGGGATGCAGGAAGGCCGGGCCGCCCGGCACGACCTGCAGCCCGCCCATCGGGATGGCCAGGGCGGCCAGCAGCGCCAGGGCGTCGGCCTTTGCGTCGTAAAGATCCACGGCCGCGGCGTTGCCGTGCCAGTGGCGGCCCGCGCCACCGACCCCGGCGGTGCCGCGCCGCAGCCCGACGGCGGCGATCCTCTGGTCCCCTTCCCCGTCGCCAAGGAAAACCTGCCCCACCTCGAAAAGCCCCACATCCGGCATGCCCCGGTCGGCATTGCGCTGCGCGGCGGCGATAACGCCGGGCAGGAGGCTCGGGCGCATGTCGGACAGGTCGGCGGCGATCGGGTTGGCCAGCGCGAGTTCGGGAGCGCCACCGCCGAAGAGTTCGGCTCGCTCCTTCGAAACAAAGGACCAGGTGACGGCTTCAAGCAGGCCGACGCCGGCCAGCGTCCGCTTGGCGAGCCGCGTCCGCTTCTGCAGCAGGGTCAACACGGGCGCGGGCACGCCGGCGAACGCGCGCGCCAAGGGTTCGGGCAAGACCTTGTCGAGGCCGGCGAGACGCGTGATCTCCTCGACAAGGTCGGCCTTGCCCTCGACATCGGGTCGCCACGTAGGAACCCGCACCGAAACGCGGTCGGCATCGGCCTCGCCAATAATCGTGAACCCCAGTCGCCCAAGGCTGGTCCGCATCGCGGTTCGCGGCAGGGCGAGCCCCGTCAGGCGACCGACCTCGCTCCAGGGGAAATCGATGCGCCGATCAGGCTCGGGGATCGCGCCCGCGAGAACGACCGTCGAGGGCGTCCCGCCACACATGGCCAGCACCAGGGCGGTCGCGGCCTCAAGGCCCGGCAGGCAGAAGGCGGGGTCGACGCCCCGCTCAAACCGGTAGCGCGCATCCGTGTTGATGCCGAGCTTGCGCCCCGTCTGGGCGATGTTGGTCGGGTCCCACAGCGCGCTCTCGATCAGCACGTCGACGGTGTGCTCGTCGCAGCCGGAGGCCTCGCCGCCCATGATCCCGGCGATCGACTCGACGCCTCCCTCGTCGGCGATGACCACGGTTGAGGGGTCGAGCGCGTAGGTCTTTCCATCCAGCGCCACGACCGACTCGCCGGCGGTTGCGCGGCGGACCCGCAGGGCGCCATTGACCCTGGCGGCGTCGAACACGTGCAGCGGGCGACCTTGATCGAAGGTCATGTAGTTGGTGATGTCCACCAGGGCGCTGATCGGGCGCAAGCCGATCGCCCGCAAGCGACCCTGCATCCAAGCGGGCGACGGACCGTTGGCCACGCCCCGAACGAGCCGCAGCGCAAAGGCCGGGCAAAGGTGCGCGTCCTCCGCGGCGAGATCGAGGATGACCGGCACCGGGCAGTCGAACGCGCCAGCGACGGCCGGCGATTCCGGTGCGACGAGGCGGCCGAGGCCCGCCGCCGCCAGATCCCGCGCGATGCCCCGTACCCCGGCCGCGTCCGGCCGGTTCGGCGTGAGGTTGATGTCGATCACCGGATCGTCGAGGCCCGCCCAGGCGGCGTAGGGCCGCCCCACCGGCGCATCGTCCGATAGGTCGAGAATGCCGTCGTGGTCGTCCGACAGGCCGAGTTCGGCCCCCGAACACAGCATGCCGTTCGACTCGACGCCCCGAATGACGCCGGCCCCAAGCGTGATCGCCTTGCCGGGAATGAAGGTGCCGGGCGCGGCGAACACCGACCGCATGCCGGTTCGCGCGTTGGGGGCGCCGCAGACAACCTGCACGGGCGCGCCCGACCCGACGTCTACCGAGCAGACCCGAAGGCGGTCGGCGTTGGGATGGCCCACCGCATCGATCACCCGCGCGACCACGAAACCACCGAGCCGCGCGGCCGGATCGTCGAGGTGCTCGACCTCCAGCCCGATCTGCGTCAGCGTTTCGACGATCGTGTCGAGCGAGGCCTCGGTGTCGAGGTGGTCTTTGAGCCAGGAGAGGGTGAATTTCATGGGCGGCGGCGCTTCCGGATCAACGAGACTTCGCGACGAGTTGGACGGCCAGCACAAGCTTCTCGTGAGCCGGCAAATCTCCAAGGGCCGCGATCGCAGCTTGCGCGGCCTCGATCAATTCCAGCGTTTCGCTTCGCTTGAAGCGAAACGGCTCGGGGTTGTAGTCGGCATCGTGTCGCGCGTCCTGCAGCGTCACGAACGCTACGGCGACGACATCCAAAGACGATCCCTTATGCCTTTCGCGCCGGACTGCGTTCAGCACCGATTTCGCTTTGGCATGATCGAGCGAGCGATAGATGGGCGTGAAGACATGCCATCCCTTTTGCAGCCCAACCAATTGTTCGGCGCAAAGCCCGGCCAGAGCATGAAACAGGGCGTAGTATGCGGTGGAAGCGGACCGTCGCAGCGACACCGATTTCGGGCGTCCAACATCGCGCCTCGCCAATTCGAAGGCGAGTTCAATGAGATCGTCAGCGATCACACCGGTGTCTCGGATCGGCTCGCCTCTTCGGCATAATCCTCCCCGGCATGGTTCAGCCGCACATAGGGAAAACGCTGTTCGCCGAGATCGAGGAGAGCGTCGCTCACGGCCGTCATCACGCCCAGCACTTTGGTACCCGGCAATCGAGCGCTCCCGTGCGGCAGCGCGACGGTCACGAAAAGGGCTTCCTCGCCGCTGTGATCCTGCCCCTGCTCGACATCGACCCGATCGACATCCGCAGGTGCCAAAATGGCCCGCACGACGTTTTCGATCGTGGCCTGCATCGTCCCCACCATGGC
>CALMOK010000300.1 GCA_937871825.1 uncultured Alphaproteobacteria bacterium | reverse complement strand
AAGGACGTCGAACGTGTCCTTGAGGTAGGAAAAGAACTGATCGCCGGCGTTGAAGCCCTGCGGCGTCGCGAAGCGCATGTCGTTGGCGTCGAGCGTGTAGGGCACCACGAGTTGCGGGCCATGCGGTCCCTCGATCCAGTAGGGAAGGTCGTCGGCGTAGGAATCGGCGAGGTAGAGGAAACCGCCCTCCTCGGCCGCGATGGCACTTGAATGGATGGAGGAGCGGCCCTGGTAGAAGCCGAGCGGGCGTCCCCCCGTCAGTTCCGTGTGGAGGCGAACCGCTTCCCAAACATGGGCACGCTCGGCCTCGAGGGTGTGATCCTTGTAGTCGATCCACTTGTAGCCGTGGGTGGCGATCTCCCATCCGGCCCGCTGCATGGCGCCCACGATGGCGGGATAGCGCTGCAGCGCGGTCGCAACCGCGTAAACCGTCACGGGCATGCCGCGGGACGTGAACATCCGGTGAAGCCGCCAGAACCCGGCCCGCGAACCGTATTCGTAGATCGACTCCATGTTCATGTGGCGCTGGCCCGGCCAAGGTTGGGCGCCGACGATCTCGGACAGGAAGGCTTCCGACGCCGCGTCCCCGTGCAGGATGTTGTTTTCGCCGCCTTCCTCGTGATTGATCACGAATTGGACGGCGATGCGGGCGTCCCCAGGCCAGGCCGCGTGCGGCGGGTGCTCGCCATAGCCGACGAGGTCGCGCGGGTAGGGTCCGGTCACTCACGATCCCCGATAGGTGGAATAGCTCCAGGGCGAAACGAGGAGCGGCACGTGATAATGCCCATTCGGATCGGCGATCGCAAACCGGATCGGGATCACATCGAGGAAGGGGGGCGAGGGCAGAACCGCGCCGGATCGCGCGAAATAGGCCGCCACCGCGAAGCGAAGTTCATAGGCGCCTGGCTCGAGGGCCGCGCCTAGCATCAAGGGCTGGTCGGTCCGGCCATCCGCGTTGGTATGCAGCGCGGCGACCTCGACGCTGTTCCCGTTCCGCCCGATCCGGTGCAACGACACGGGCACGCCGGCCGCCGGGCGGCCCGACGCGGTATCAAGCACATGCGTCGACAAACGTCCCACACTGAGCCTCCCGGTAAAGGGAGGAGCTTAACCCAAACATCCCTAGAAGGGCGAATCCACGTCGCCCATCTCCACGTAGACGGATTTCAGGCGGGTATAGTGTTCGATCGCCGCGCGCGAATTTTCACGCCCGACGCCCGAGCGCTTGACGCCGCCGAACGGCAGTTCAACCGGGGTCAAATTATAGGCGTTGATCCAGCAGGTGCCAGCCTGAAGGTTGGCGATCGTGCGGTGGGCACGCTGGATGTCCCTGGTGAACACACCGGCGGCGAGGCCGAATTCGGTATCGTTGGCACGCGCCACCACCTCGTCCTCGTCGTCGAACACCAGCACGCTCATCACCGGGCCGAAGATCTCCTCGCGGGCGATCCGCATCCCGTCCTGAACGTCGGCGAAGACCGTGGGGCGAACGAAGGAGCCGCGTTCGAAGCCTTGAAGATGGGGCTGGTCACCCCCGGTCAGCAAACGGGCGCCGTCCTGCTTGCCGGTCGCGATATGGGCCATGACCTTGTCGCGCTGGGCCTCCGAGATCAACGGGCCCATCTGGGTTTCTGGGTCGAGGGGGTCGCCGAGCCGGATGGCGTCCGTGCGCTTGGCGAGGCGAGTCAGGAAGTCGTCGTAGACTTTCCGCTGCACGAAGACGCGCGTGCCGTTGGAGCAGATTTGCCCGGCCGAGTAGAAATTTCCCAGCATGGCGCCGCCGACCGCGTTGTCGAGCTCCGCGTCGGCGAAGACGATGAGCGGCGACTTGCCGCCGAGTTCCATGGTGACGGACTTGATCCCCGCCCCGGCGGCGGCCATCACGGCCCTGCCGGTCGGCACCGATCCCGTGAGCGACACCTTGGCGACGTCCGGATGCTCGACGAGGCGTCGGCCGGTTTCGCCACGGCCCTGGACGACGTTGAACACCCCCGGCGGCAACCCGGCTTCGATCAGGATCTCGGCCAGTTGCAGGGCCGACAGGGGCGTCATCTCGGATGGTTTGAACACCACGGCGTTGCCGCAGGCCAGGGCGGGCGCGGCCTTCCAACAGGCGATCTGGATCGGATAGTTCCAGGCGCCGATGGCCGCCACGACGCCCAATGGCTCCCGGCGGGTGTAGCCGAACGAGTGGCCGAGATCGACCTGCTCACCGGCGATCGAGGCGGCCAAGCCACCGAAATATTCCAGGCAGTCGGCGCCGGACGCCGCGTCGGCCACGAGCGTCTCGCTGATCGGCTTGCCGGTATCGAGGGTTTCGAGCTCCGACAAGGCCCGGTTGCGTGCGCGAAGCAGGTCGGCCGCCCGGCGCAGCACGCGCCCGCGCTCGGTCCCGCTTTTCCGGCCCCAGGCGCGTTGCGCCTCCACTGCCGCCGCGACCGCGTCATCGACGGTTGCGGCCGTCGCTGCCCCGAGCCGCGCGATGATCTCGCCCGTTGCCGGGTAGACCGAAAGGATCTCGGGCCCGTCAATGTCGCTCCGGTAGGCGCCAGCGATGAAGTGCGATCCGCGCGGCTGAACATTGGACACCATGGCGCCATCCTTTCCAATGAACGTTCGTCACTTCTTGTCTAGGAGGAGGTGGCCCTCCTTCTGGATCAGTCCGCGCGCTTTTTCCGCCAGAAGGGCCAGCATCCAGGGCAATTGGACCGAGCAGGTCACCTGATCATCCAGCACGTCGATCGTGCCCGAGGCGGCCTGCCCGAGCGCGGCGACCTGGAAGGTCAGGCGATCGTCCTGCCACTGCTCCTCGATCACCGACATCTTTCCGGCTTGGCTCGACTTCAGGTGAGCGATCCCGTCCTTCAGGCGGCGCAGGGCTTCCTGCTTGCCGAGGTGGTGGGGAAGGGAAACGACTAGCGGCTTGGACATCGATCAACTCGTCGGGTTGCGGGCGGCCTTTGAGCCGAGCCTCATCGGAGCATGGTGTGAAACAGTCGGCCGGGGCAGCCTGTTCCGTGCGGACGACGGACTGGTCAAGCCTCGACAACAAACAAAAACCGGGCGCGAGGCCCGGCTTGTTTTGGCTCTAGGTTGGTTGTGTGGTCGCGTCGGCTGGCCGGCGTGCCCCGACGGGTTCGGGCGCATCCTCGCTTCAGGTCGGGCGCCAAGCAATACCACGCTTACTGGCATGCCCCGGGCAGGATCCCGGGTCGATGTCCGTGCCGATGCTCCATCCCCTTTAAAAGTGCCGCCTGCTCAGAAAGCAGGCGGCGTCTGTCGCCTTACTTCTTGGCGGTCGAGGTCGAATGAGCCTTGGACGAATGCTCATGCGCCTTCGTCGAGTGGCCATGCGCTTCCGTGGCGTGCTTGGTAGCAGCCTCGTGGTCGCCCTTGCCGTGATGTTCGGCGGCCGTGCGGTGCGACTTGGCGGCCTTCTCGTGGGTCTCGGCGGCGTCCTCGTGAGCTTTCTTCGGCATCGCTGTCTCCTTAAGCAATATGCACAAACGCTGTGCCAATCAGGAAATGTCCTACGTTTTTGTTGGTTGCATTGCTCGACGCGAAAGACGGGCCGGTTTTGACCTTTCGCCTGAAGGCGGTACGGTCGCGACGTTGAAGTCTGCAACGTATTCAGGGGAGTACCGCCATGTTGAGGTCGGTCATAGCAATCACGGTTTTGTGCGCCAGTGTTACGGCGGCATTGGCGGACGGCTCCTGCAAAAGCGTGGCGGGCGACAAGAAACTGTCAGGCGCGGCGATGAACAGCTTCATGAAAAAGTGCCAAACGGACGCGAAGGCCACCTGCGAAACCACGGCGAATGGCAGGAAGCTTTATGGAGCCGCGAAGGCCAGCTTCACCAAGAAATGCCTGTCGGACGCGACCGGGACCTGAGGTCGATCCCACGCTTGGAGCGGGTCCTCAGCGCAGGCTAGTTTCAGGGACCCATGCGCTGACGACCGGGCAGTTCGCCGACATGACTGGTCAAGGCCCGTCGCGCGGCTCGCGGGAGGCCAAAATGGCGACTGAGGGTGAAGTCCCGTCCTGTTAGCGGCCTTCGCATGTCGTCGAAGCCGCCCAAGGTGTTCGACATGACGCTTTGGACGAGTTGCAGGGCCGCCCCGACGCAAGTGGCGGCATAGGCCCAAGGAAACGATCCCAGGCCCTCAATGCCGCCCCGCGCGATCGAAAAGGTGCAGGTAGTTGGGATTGAAGCCGCTGAATTCCATCAGGCGGTGAGGGTCGAGGATTAGGAGGTTTCTGTCCTTCAATTCGATCAGTCCGTCGGCTCTGAGCATCTGCAGGGACCGGTTGACGTGAACGGCCGACAGCCCGGGGGTGTCGGCCAGTTCCGATTGGGTGATCGGCAGTTCGAAGCCTTCCATCGTCGTGAGCTCCACGGCATTGAGCCGGAGGAGGAGCTCGCAAAAAAGGTGGGCCAACCGTTGCGGCGCTTCGCGCTGGGCGATGTTGACCAGCCATTCGCGAAGAATGGCTTCGTCCACCAGGGTTGCCCACCAGAGCGCCCGCATCAGGCCGGGCCGTTCCGTGAGGTTCTCGATGATGGAGCTTGGAATATCGACGACCTGGCAGGGCGATAAAGTCCCGACGCTGTGATCCATCTCCTTCAGGATGGCGATATGCAGGTCGCGGAAGTCTCCAGGAACGAGATACGCCATAATGTGTCGTTCGCCGTTGGATGTCAGCTTGTAGCGACAGGCGAAGCCGTCCAGGATCAGATGAACGTTGTCGGGGGCGTCACCTTCGAGGATGATGTCCTTGCCACGCTCAAACATCCGGTTTTTGCGAACCAGCTCATCCAAAAAGCTTTTATCGTCGTTGCCAAGGGGAGCGAAGTTCTCCAACTTACGCGTTAAAAGGTTCATGCCTTGTTTTTCCGGTGAGGACCCTGGCGACCGTCACGCCGTTCGCAGGATAGCTCGACGCCGATCAAAACACGACCGCGGCATGGCAATCGCGTTTGAACGACCTATGTCCACCGCCGACGGGAGTCCTGCGGTTTCCGGAACGGGTGTGACATGGATATGAGAGAACTTGGCCGGTCGGGTTTGACCGTCGCTCCCTGGTGCTTTGGCGGAAACGTGTTCGGCTGGACGGCCGACGAGGCGACCTCCTTCCGGTTGCTGGACGGCTTCGTCGACGCGGGCTTCAACTTCATCGACACGGCCGACGTGTATTCCCGCTGGGTCGAGGGTCACCAGGGCGGCGAGTCAGAAGCCGTGATCGGCAAATGGATGGCCAGCCGGGGTAACCGCGACAGGATCGTCCTCGCCACCAAGGTCGGCATGGACATGGGTCCCGGCAAGGACAACCTTTCGAAGGCCTACATCGTCGAGGCCGTCGAAGCCTCCCTCAAGCGGCTGCAAACCGACCACATCGACCTTTACCAGTCGCACCGCGACGATCCCAAGACGCCGATCGGCGAAACCCTCGAGGCTTACGGCGCCCTGATCCAGGCCGGCAAGGTTCGCGCCATTGGGGCCTCCAACTTCAGCACCGAGCGGTTGGCGGCGGCGGTCGACATCAGCGCCCACGACCACCTGCCCCGCTACGAATCCCTGCAGCCCGAATACAACCTTTACAGCCGCACCGGCTTCGAGGCCGGCCTGCAGGACCTTTGTGTGGAACGCGGGATCGGGGTCATTCCTTATTTCGGCTTGGCGAGCGGCTTCCTCACCGGCAAATACCGATCGGCGGACGATTTCGGAAAGAGCGCCCGCGGGGCGTCGATGTCCAAATACCTGAATGAGCGGGGGTTTCGCATTTTGTCCTCGCTCGACGCCGTGGCGGAAGCCAAGCAGGCGACCCCGGCCGAGGTGGCGCTCGCCTGGCTGATGGCCCAACCGTCCGTCACGGCGCCGATCGCAAGCGCCACCCACGTCGACCAGCTTGCCAGCTTGGCGAAGGCCGCCGAATTGACGCTGACGACCGATGACCTTGCAAGCCTCGATGAGGCCAGTGCGGGCTAGGTCCCGGCGGCCTCCTGATTGCTAAGACCAACAAGGACGTCGAGCCTTGACGCTGGGCCGACGTCCGTCAGACCATCAATAAACCCCTTGGTACAGTCGCCAGTAGCGCCGTGGCATTCCGTCCTGCTTTGATATAAACCACTGGTAGTTTAATCAAACCAGGCGGGACGGCGATGTATGAGCAGCCGACGTTTGAACTCGGCCATGCTCCGCTGGTGTGCTCCGGCTTAGGCGGAAGCGGTGTAAAAGTTTTTGCGCCATGGTTGATCATCGCGATTGCAGACGCAGTCGATCCGGCCATCGCACCCGCGCGCAGAACCGACCTGGGGGTCCCAAACTGCCCTGACTTCTTGGACCGGTTTTATACCTGTGGTCTGACGAAAAAGGTCCAGACTCAGCAGCCGAAGTTGGCTTCCAATAGCCAGATCCGGAAGGCACCTACGACCGAAAAGGGGTCTTGCCACCCCATGACGCGCGGCCCAACGCCGGACTTGCCGGCGTGAGCGCGTCAGCAAGCACACCGGCCCGGCGGTCGCGTTTCGCCGTCGCGCTTCAAACCTTGCGATCAGAGGTGGAGGCCGGTCGGTTCGCCGCCGGGGGGCTACTGCCGGGAGAACGGGACCTCGCCGAACGGCTCGGCGTTTCGCGCACGACGCTGCGGCGCGTCCTGACCGTGTTGGTGGACGAGGGGCGCCTCACCCATCGCCAGGGTGTCGGCACCTTTGCGGCGGCAGAGGCCGAACCGGTGGCGAACCCTGCCGCGCGATGGACGGGATTCACCGACGACATGGCGTCACGCGGTTGCGCCGCCTCGTCGCGCGAAATCGGCCGCGCCATCGTGCGCCCCTCGCCGGAGGAAACCATGATGCTGGCCTGCTCGCCCGACGATCCTGTTCTGCGCGTGACACGCATCCTCTATGCCGACGAGCAACCGATCGGGATCGAATGCGCGGCGGCTCCGGGCCGGCTCGTCGGTGAACGGATTGGCCACTCGCGCGACAACCCTGAGCGGCTCGGCGCCTCACTGAGCGATGCCTTGGCAAAGCTCGGCCTCACCGCCGCGAGGGTGCTGCAGCGCGTGCAGGCGATCATCCTGAGCGACGGCGACGCGGGACGGCTCGGCGTGCCGCCGGGCAGCGCCGGTCTGGTGATCCGGCGCGCCGCCTACCTCGCCGATGGGCGCTGCTGCGAGGTCACCCGCACGGTTTACCGGGCCGACCGCTATGACCTCGTGGCGGAATTGGGTGCACCGGCGCGATCCTGACCGGCCACTTCGGATGCCGGCCGAGGTTGCGCGCCCGGACGCGCGGAGCCAGAAAGACGTGGCCGGTCTTAGCGGAGGCCGACCTGTCCCGCCGAGGCACGCCATCGATGATCGAGATTCTTTACGGGGCGCGGCTCTTCGACGGCCACCGTTTCCTGGATGACCGGGCCCTGATCCATGATGGCCGGACAATCCTCGATATCGCTGCCGTTGCCGATCGGCCATTTGGGCCTGCCGCGCTCGACCTCGGTGGCGGCACGCTCGCCCCGGGTCTCGTGGACGTTCAGATCAATGGCGGCGGCGGCGTTCTCTTCAACGATACTCCGACCCCCGAGGCGATCCGCACCATCGGCGAGGCGCATCGCCGCCATGGCACAACCTCCTTCCTCCCCACGGTGATCACCGACCGGCCAGAAATCCTCGACGCGGCGCTCGCGGCCGCACGGGCTTGCGTGGGTGTCGTGCCGGGGTGCCTCGGCATCCATGTCGAGGGCCCTTTCATCGACCCGCGCCGGGCCGGGGCGCATCCGCCCGACCTGATCCGCCGCATGACGCCGGCCGACGCGGACCTGCTGGTGGCGGCCCGCGCCGGCGTCATGCTGGTGACGCTCGCGCCCGCTTCGGTCGACAACGCGACGGTGGCCCGCCTCGCGGCGGCCGGCGTGATCGTCAGCCTCGGCCACAGCGAGGCCAGCGACGCCGAGGCTCGCGCCGCCTTCGAGGCGGGCGCCAGCGCCGTCACGCACCTCTTCAATGCCATGTCGCAGCTCGGCCATCGCGCGCCCGGTCTGGTCGGGGCGGGGCTCACGGAAGCCGGCGTGATCTGCGGCCTGATCGCCGACGGCCATCACGTGGCCGATGCCGCGCTGAAGATCGCCATCGCCGCCAAGGGACCGGCCGGGATCGCGCTGATCTCCGACGCCATGCCGCCCGCCGCCGGCGGGCCGGACGAATTCCAGCTCGGTGACCGGCGAGCGTGCCGCCGCAACGGACGGCTGGAACTCGACGACGGCACCCTGGCGGGGGCCGACATCACCCTGCTGGACGCCGTGCGCTACGTCCGAGGGCTCGGCGTTCCCCTCGAGACGGCGCTCCAGATGGCGACAACGACGCCATTGAACCTGCTTGGGCTCGACGGAAAGCCTGCCCAACTCGCCGTCGGCTCGCCGGCCAACATGATCCACCTCGATCGGGACCTCGGGCTGACACGGGTCTGGACGGCGTCGTCCCCCGGGGCGTGAGGCCAATCAGTCCCCGGATGACCGGTCGGGTTGGTTCCAGATCTGGTCCATCAAAACGTTTTTCATCACAAAAGTATCAGTCATGGTTAACGGCCGTGCTTGTCAATGATTTGTCAAGACTAAGAGGGCTTAACTCCGTTTTATCAGAAGGACGAAAGACCTTTTGGTAGCGAGCTGAAGCGGCAGCGCCAAGTGCTTGGTTCAGACTCATTTATATCCAAGAACACTGACGATGTGCCAGGACGATTCGGCAATCTAGCTTTTTATAGAAAACAAATTGCTGCATCGGATGGATGCCGAACAGCACGAATTGCGCGATCACTACGGATTGCGAAAACAACTCGCCATCAGGCGAAAGCAAACAGAGCCCTGCTCTGAGGAGTATGAAATGTCAGTTCGTTCGTTGCTCGCCGTCGCAGCCTTGGCGACGTGTTCCGCCAGCGCCGCCATGGCGGCCGATCTTCCAATGCGTTCGGCCCCACCGGCTCCCTTCTACGCCGCTTCGCCGATCTTCAGCTGGACGGGCTTCTATGCCGGCGTGAATGCCGGAGCGTCGTTCGACAACCGTGCGGGCCGGGTCACGCCGAACGGGTTCACCCCCGCCAACGGTTTCCGGAACGCCACGGGTGATTTCGGCTCCTTCCGGGGCGGCAGTTCGGACGTCGGGTTCGTCGGCGGCGCACAGATCGGATACAACGTCCAGACCGGCATGTTCGTCTACGGCCTGGAAGCGGATGCCGACTACTTCGGCGGCGGGAGCAGCGGCAGGCATACGGTGGCGAACAGCGACGTGTTCCCCAACGGCTCTTTGACGCTCAACCGCCGTAGCGGCGACGGTTACCTCGGCACCGTCCGCGGCCGCCTCGGTCTCGCGGCTTTCGACCGCACCCTCCTCTACGTGACGGGCGGTCTCGCCTTTGGGGATTACGGCACATCCTATCACAGCGCCCGCTTCTCCAACGCGGCGGGCGACACCAGCGTCGATTTCAACAGCCGCGGCGATCAGGGTGGCACCCGCGTGGGATATGCCCTTGGTGCCGGCATCGAATACGCCTTGTCGCAGAAGGTCAGTGTGAAGGCCGAGTACCTCTATACCGATCTTGGAAGCCGCAACTACGGGCTGTATAATTCGACCACGTCCGCCAACTTCACCTCGAAGTCGGACAGCAGCGCCCAGGTGGCCCGCGTCGGCCTGAACTATCACTTCTAGGAAAACGACCCGCGATCGTCGCGGAGCTTCGCCATCACTCAGGAGCCCGGCCCATGGCCGGGCTTTTCGTTTGCGGATTGCAAAAAGCCTGAATGGCGTGGCAATGCTCCACCCATGCAGTCCACAACCATTCTACGTCCTCCGGCCGGCGACCGGCCGGCGCCCCGCATCTCGTTCGTGTCGCTCGGCTGCCCCAAGGCGCTGGTCGACAGCGAACGGATCATCACGCAATTGCGCGCCGAGGGCTACGAACTCACCAAGCACCACGCCGGTGCGGACGCCGTCATCGTCAACACCTGCGGGTTCCTCGACAGCGCCAAGCGGGAGTCTTTGGACGCCATCGGCCTCGCCCTGGCGGAAAACGGCAAGGTCATCGTCACGGGCTGCATGGGAGCGGAGCCCGAGGCCATCACGGCGGCCCACCCCAACGTGCACGCCATCACGGGTCCGCAGGCCTATGAGAGCGTAATGGGCGCGGTGCGGCAGGTTGTCGCGCCTTTGCACGATCCCTTCCTCGACCTCGTGCCGCCGCAGGGCGTGAAGCTCACGCCGCGCCATTACGCCTACCTCAAGATCGCGGAAGGCTGCCACAACCGCTGCTCTTTCTGCATCATCCCGAAGCTGCGGGGCGACCTGGTGTCGCGACCAGCCGCCGAGGTGCTCCGCGAGGCCGAGAAGCTCATCAAGGCGGGCGTCAAGGAATTGCTGGTGGTGTCGCAAGACACCAGCGCCTACGGGCTCGACCTCGCCTATGCGGAAAGCCGCTTCGGCGACCGGACGGTTCGCGCCAAATTCTACGACCTGGCCCGCGAGCTCGGGCGGCTCGGCAGCTGGGTCCGCCTGCACTACGTCTACCCCTACCCGCACGTCGACGAGATCATCGGCCTGATGGCGGACGGTACCGTGCTGCCTTATCTCGACATCCCGTTCCAGCACGCCTCGCCGACGGTGCTGAAGGCCATGCGGCGGCCGGGCAATCACGAAAAGGTCCTCGCCCGCATCCAGGCCTGGCGGCGGCAGGTGCCGCATTTGGCGCTCCGCTCGACCTTTATCGTGGGGTTTCCGGGCGAAACCGAGGACGACTTCCAGTTCCTGCTGGATTGGCTGACGGAGGCCAAGCTCAACCGCGTGGGCGCCTTCAAATACGAACCCGTGGCGGGCGCGACCGCCAACGACCTCGGCCTGCGCCACGTGCCGCCGGAGGTGCAGGCCAACCGCCACCGCCGCTTCATGATGCACGCCCAGGCGATCAGCGCGGGCCTGCTGCAAAAGCAGGTCGGCCTGCGCCTGCCGGTCATCGTCGACAAGGCGGGTCCGAGCGTCGCCGAGGGTCGCACAAGGGGCGACGCCCCGGAGATCGACGGCAAGGTGTACCTGCGGTCGCGCCGCCCGGTTCGCCCGGGCGACATCGTCACGGTCAGGATCGAGCGGGCCGACGCCTACGACCTGCACGGAAGCGTGGTGTAGAACGAGTGTCCAACGGCGAGTTGGACGTGACGCCCTTCGCCCCTATGGGGAGGAGAGACGCGCCGCAGGAAAGCTGGCCGGAACGGCTCGTTCGATGTCCTACTGCGGAACCTTGTCGTCGATACCCTTGACGTACCAGTTCAGGCCCAGGATCTCCTTGTCGGGCATCACTTCGCCATCCTTCACCGCCACGGTTCCGTCCTGCTTGGTGATCGGGCCCTTGAACGGCACCAGCTTGCCGGATTTGATGGCCGCCTCGGTGTCTTCCGCCATCTTCTTCACATCGTCGGGCATGTTGACGTAGGGACCCATCTTGACCATGCCGGCGGCGAGGCCGCCCCAGGTGTCCTTGGACGCCCAGCTGCCGTCCATCACGGCCTTGGTTTCCCCGACATAATAGTCGCCCCAGTTATCCTCGATCGAGGTCAGGATGGCCTTGGGGGCGAACCGGCTCATGTCGGAGGATTGGCCGAAGCCCAGCTTTCCGGCCTTTTCAGCCTCCTGTAAAGGAGCGGCCGAGTCGGTGTGCTGGGCGATGATGTCGACGCCCTGGGCGAGCAGGGCCTTGGCGGCGTCGGCTTCCTTGCCGGGATCGAACCAGCTGTTCACCCAGACGATCTTCACCTTCATGTCGGGCCGCACCGATTGGGCGCCAAGCATGAAGGCGTCGATGCCGCTCACCACCTCGGGAATGGGGAAGGATCCGACATAACCCACGACGCCCGCCTTGCTCATCTTTGCGGCAATCTGGCCGATGATGTAGCGGCCCTCGTAGAACCGTGCCGAATAGGTCGACAGGTTGGGCGAGCGCTTGTAGCCGGTGGCGTGTTCGAACTTCACGTTGGGGAAGGATTTGGCGATCTTGAGTTCGGGATACATGAAGCCGAACGACGTGCCGATGACGAGCTTGTGCCCGCTGCGGGCGAGCTGCTCGAAGGCGCGGCCACTGTCGGTTTCGGGAACGTTTTCCAGAAACGTCGTCTCGACCTGGTCGCCCATCTGCTGCTGCAGGTACTGCCGGCCGAGGTCGTGCTGGTAGGAATATCCGAAATCCCCCACCGGGCCGACGTAAACGAAGCCGACCTTCATCTTTTCGGCCGCGCCGGCGCTGCCGACCAGTGCCAAGGAAAGCGCCATCGTGGCCGCGGATCTGAACCAGTTCACCATCGCCCTTTCAACTCCCTCGCAGGCACCGCTCGGCGAGCGATGCTCCTTGTCGGCTCGGTTCGAGCCGCCACTTCACGACACCGCCGCTTTGTAGCAAGTTCCGGACCCGGCCGACCCCTTGCCGGGCATCATCGGTCGGCGATGAACGGCGCGCCCAGCATGGCCGGGGCTGCCGCGCCGCGGCGGTTTCGCCAGGACAGCAGCACGAGCGCCAGCACGGTGGCGAGGTAGGGCACGGCCGAAAGCAGCTGGCCCGGAAGGCCCACGCCCAAGGCTTGGGCATGAAGCTGCAGCACCGTCGCGCCGCCGAACAAAAGCGCGCCCGCCAGCACCCGCCAGGGTCGCCATGAGGCGAAAACAACGAGCGCCAGGGCGATCCAGCCCCGGCCCGCCGTCATTCCGGGCGACCAGAAGGGCGTGTAGGCCAGCGACAGGTAGGAGCCGGCGAGGCCCGCGCAGCCCCCGCCGAACAGCACGGCGAGGAGGCGGATGCGAAGCACGGGAAAGCCGAGCACGTGCGCCGACTGGTGGTTGTCGCCCACCGCCCGCAGCGTGAGGCCGGCACGGGTGCGCGCCAGCCCGTAGGCCACGGCGGCGATCAGCGCGATGCCCGCGTAGACGAACATGTCCTGCCCGAAAACGAGGCGGCCGAAACCGGGTAAGTCCGTGAGGCCGGGAATGGAGAGCGAAGGAGCGGCCGTGCGTTTCTGGCCGACGAAGCCGGCACCGATCAGCCCCGACAGGCCGCCGCCGAGGATCGTCAGCGCCAAGCCGGACGCCACTTGATTGGCCGCCAACCCAATGACCAGAAAGGCGAACAACCCCGCCATCGCCACCCCCGACACGGTGCCCGCCAGGGCACCCAGCAGGGTCGAGTCGCTCAGGTAGGCGGCCGCGAAACCCACCGAGGCGCCCACGATCATCATGCCCTCGACGCCGAGGTTGAGAACGCCGGCCCGCTCCGCCACAAGCTCCCCGATTGCCGCGATGGCGAGCGGCGTTGCGGCCGTGACCACGGTGATGAGAACGAGCTGGACGAAGTCGGGATTCATCATGCCTCCCTCACCAGCCGCACGCGGTATCGGGTGAACACGTCGGCGGCGAGCACGCACATCAGCAGAACCCCCTGGAAGGCCCCGGTAAGGTCGAGCGGCAGTTTCATCGACACCTGGGCACCTTCCCCGCCAATGTAGGTCAGCGCCAGCACGAGCCCGGCCAGCACGATCCCGAACGGCGACAAACGGCCGAGAAAGGCCACGATAATGGCGGTGAAGCCATATCCGGGCGAGATGGAGGGTTGCAGCTGTCCGATCTGGCCCGACACTTCGGCGATCCCCGCCAATCCGGCGAGGCCGCCCGAGATGGCGAAGACCGCGAGCGTCAGGGCGCGCTCGCTGAACCCGGCGAAGCGCGCCGCCTTGGGGGCGGTGCCGAACAGGCGGACCTCGAAGCCGAACATGCCCCGCGACAGCACCAGCCCGGCCAGCAGCACGGCCACGACGGTGAGGAGGATGCCGGCGTGCAACCGCCCATCGGCGATCAGCGAGGGCAGCGTCGCTTCGGGATCGAAGTTCGCCGTGACGGGGAAGTTGAAGCCCTGCGGGTCGCGCCAAGGTCCCCGCACCAGGTAGTCGAGGCCGTAGCCGGCGATATAGACCAGCATGAGGCTGGACAGGATTTCCGACACCCCGAGGGTGACGCGCAGGATGGCCGGGATCAGGGCGTAGAGCACGCCGCCCATCGCGCCGAGAACCAGCATGGCGGGCAGGATCCACCATCCCCCGAACGTGCCCTGATACGCCCCGTCACGCGTCGCCAGGGCGAGCCAGCCGCCCGCCAAGCCACCGACGGTGAACTGGCCCTCGGCTCCGATATTCCACAAATTGGCCCGGAAGCAGAACGACAGGCCGACCGCGATGAGGATCAGCGGCGAGGCCTTGACGGCCAGCGCCTGCAACGACCAGCTTTCGGACAGCGGCGCCACGAAATAGGCCATGAAGGCTTCGGCCGGCGACTTCCCAAGGAGGGCCACGACGGCGGCGCCGATCAGCATGGCGGCGAGCAGCGCGAGGATCGGGCCCGCGATGGCGATGGTGCGGCTCGGGGCGGCCCGCGCCTGAAGATCAAGCCGCATGCGGTCTCGACGCGGCCTCGCTCCCGCCCATCAGCAGCCCGACCTCCTCGCGCGTGGTCTCGCCCGCGCGGCGGGCCGCCGACAGACGCCCGGCATGGATCACCGCGATGCGGTCGCATATCTCGAAAAGCTCGTCGAGGTCCTGGCTGATGACGACCACGGCCGCGCCCCGCGCCGCGAGGTCGACGATGGCCTGCCGGATCGTCGCGCCAGCCGCCGCGTCCACCCCCCAGGTGGGCTGGCCGACCACCAGGACGGCCGGATCGCGGAGGATTTCGCGGCCGACCACGAATTTCTGAAGGTTGCCGCCCGACAAGGTTGCCGCCAGGGGGTTGGCTCCGCCCGCGCGAACGTCGAAGGCCTTGCCGATCTCGGCCACGATGGACCGCGCGGCGGCGTTCAGCACGAAGCCGGCGCGCGACACGCCCCCGGTGGAATGCCGAGACAGCACCACGTTGTCGGACAGCGTGAGGGCGGGCGCGGCCGCGTGGCCGTTGCGCTCCTCCGGCACGAAAGCGGCGTTGCGGCGCCGGCGGGCCGTCACGCCCTCCAGCCCCACCGGCCTACCCTCAATGGTGACAGCGCCGGCGGCGGCCAGCCGCTCGCCCGACAGCAACTCGAACAGCTCGGCTTGACCGTTGCCCGCCACCCCGGCGATGCCGAGGATCTCGCCACCCCGCACCGCGAGGTCGATGTTGCGGAGCGCGACTCCGTGCAAGTCCTCGGGCTCGGCGGAAAGGTCATGGGTGGCGAACCGGACCGGCCCTTCGACGCGCCCGGCCGGCGCTTTCACGTCGGTGATCTGCGCCCCCACCATCAGGGCCGCGATGGAGCGCGCAGTCTCCCGCGCCGGATCGCATGTCCCGACGACGCGGCCGTGCCGCAGGATGGTGGCGCGGTCGCACAAGCGCCTGACCTCGTCGAGGCGATGCGAGATGTAGAGGATCGCCCGTCCCTCCCCCTTGAGGCGGCGCAGCGTGTCGAAGAGGCCTTCTGC
>CALMOK010000299.1 GCA_937871825.1 uncultured Alphaproteobacteria bacterium | reverse complement strand
CCACGCAGCGGGGCGGCGTCAAGCGCCAACGGGGCGATCTGGTAGGACCCCTTGCCGTCGCTGGTCCAACTCCAGGCCTCGTTCGAGCCGGCGCGCCGTGTTTCGACGTGAACGCTGCCCGCCACCATGAAGGCCGCGTAAAAGCCGATGCCGAATTGTCCGATCAGGTTCTGGGCGGCAGGCGTGTCCTTGGCATCACCAACCTTGTCGAGAAAGGCACGCGTGCCCGAACTCGCGATGGTGCCAAGCGCGGACACGAGGTCCTCGCGGCTCATGCCGATGCCGTTGTCGGACACCGTAAGCGTCTTGGCATCCTTGTCGAGCGAGACGGTTATCCCGAAGGCGGCGCCGTCGCCGACGAGATCAGGCTGAGCGATCGCTTCGTAACGCAGCTTCTCGCAAGCGTCGGCCGCGTTGGAGATCAACTCGCGAATGAAGATGTCGCGTTCGGAATAAACCGAATGGACCATGAGGTCCAACAAACGGGCGACATCGGCCTGGAAAACATGCGTGTCGGGCGCAGGACCCCCGGTAACCGCTTCAGCCTCGCTCATCGTCGATCAAAACCCTCGTTGCGACGCCGCCACCGGCGCCTTCGGTCCGCATATCGGCGCGGCACCAAATCGATGCAAGGCTTTGCAAGGGCCGAAAACAAAAAGACCGGCAGGAACCGCGAAGCTCACTGCCGGTCTCTTGCGTCGTCGCTGCCGATGAAGGCGGCGGGCGTCCACTATCCCGGACTGGGGGCTGACGAGCCCAGGCGGCGGTCGGCCCGCGCGACGGCCTATCCTTCATGTTTGGCAAGTTGGGCCGAGACAGGGCTTGAAGGGGGCAAAACCAGGATCTTCGCTGGATCTCGCACCCGTGCCGCTCCTTGAACCTCCGACCGATCGGCGTAAGTTTGTGCCACTGGCGCGAAACGGAGCCCCGATGGACGACTTGAAACCTGGAACGCAGCCCGGCCCGAACGGGAACCGCGACACCTCGGCGGCGATCCATCCCTTTCCGGATCGAACCCATTCGGCGAGCCATCAGGGCAAGGTCAAGCTCGTCGTGTCGTTCGACCGGGTGGAACTGCGGGAAATCCTGAACCTTTACGGCCGGCGCGTCGCCGAGGGCGAGTGGCGCGATTACGCGATCTCGTTTTCGGAAACCAAGGCGGTTTTCAGCGTCTACCGTCGCACGTCCGAGGTGCCGCTCTACCGGATCGAGAAGGACCCGAGCCTTGCGCGACGACAGGGCGCCTATGCGGTGGTGAACGCGGCGGGCCTGATCCTGAAGCGCGGCCATGACCTCGGCCGCGTCATCGCGGTGATCGATGCCAAACCCAAGCTCGTTCTGCTTTGAGATAACAAAAAAAGCCCCGGATCGCTCCGGGGCTTTTAAACACTCTGGTAAGGACCTTAATTGTTCCGGTTGCCCGTAAGATAAAGCAGGTTCTGGAAGATATTGATGAAATCGAGGTAGAGCATCAGCGCGCCATTGACCGACTTCTTAGCCGCGACGTCGACCCCATCCCGCGCGTCATACATCTCCTTAATGGTTTGGGTATCCCAGGCCGTAAGACCGGCGAAGATCAGGATCGCCAGGATCGAGATACCGAACTGAAAGGCCGAACTCGCCACGAAGATGTTCACCAGGCTGGCGATCACGATGCCGAACAGGCCCATGATCAGGAACGATCCCATCCCCGACAGGCTGCGCTTCGTCGTGTAGCCGTAAAGGCTCAAGGCGCCGAAAGCGGCCGACGTTTCAAAGAAGGCCAATGACACCGACTGCTTGGTGTAGAACAGCAGGATCGAGGACAGCGACAGTCCCATCACCGCCGAGAAGGCCAGAAACATCGTGCGCGCCGACGAAGCCGACATCTGATTGATGCGGAACGAGAAGAAGAACACGAAGGCGAGCGGAGCCAGCATTACGACATAGCGGAGCGGGCTGCCATAGATTGCCACGCCAAAGCTCGTCAGTCCCACGCTGCCCATGCGGGCCACGGCGTCGGCCGGAGCGGCGATGGACAGCAGGTTGGCACCGAGGGCCACCAATCCCGTGATCGCCAGGCCCAGCACCATGTTGTTGTAAACGCCGAGCATATACGTGCGCAGGCCTTGGTCGATCTCGGCAGCGCCGGCTCGGGCCACGCCGGCGCCGAAGCGGGCCGATGCGTTGCGGTCGAAGTCGGACATTGATCCCTCACAATGCACAGGCGCGGCGCGACACCGGCCTGGACGCGGCGCATGGTGACCATCACCACGCGCGACAAGCAACAATATGGTCTCGTCCCAAGAAGCCGGCAAGGCTTGTGACAAGCGTCCTAGATGAAGCTTTCGTAAGCTTTACGAACCCTTGCGCGCCCATGCTGGCGTTTCGTGACTGCCGCCATGCCGCCCCGGTTTCGGCGCCTCCGGCAGCGGGCCGGCATATTGACAGGCCGGGAAGCCACGCCTTAATCGACCCTGCGGCTAGGCGCGGTCCAGCCAACGCGGGGTGCGCAGCATGGACTTTCCTTTCCCGGTCGTTGTTTGCGACGTGGGCGGCACCAATTGCCGGATCGCCGTGAAGGAAAGCCGCCTCGAGGCCACCCGCACGATCGCCTTGTTGAAGACCGCCGACTTCGTCGGCTTGGCTGACGCAATCGCGCTGGCGGCCGGGCGTGCCGGCGTGGTCCCGCGCTCGGTCATCGCCTGCGGCGCTGGCCCGGTTGAAGGGCGCCACCTTTCGCTCACCAACGCGCCCTGGATCATGGATGGGCCCGCCATCGCCGCCAGGCTCGGCCTGGCACAGGGCCTGCTGCTGAACGATTTCGAGGCCCAGGCGCTGGCGATGCCGGCTTTGCAGCCGCAGTGGGTGCTGCCCATCGGGCCGCCCCTCGTGCCCGTACCGGGACCGCGCGCCATCCTGGGGCCAGGCACCGGGCTCGGGATCGGTTGCCTCATCACCATCGGCGGCCGCTATGTCGCCCTGCCGAGCGAGGCTTGTCATACCGGGTTCGCGCCGGAGAGCGACGACGAGGCTCGGTTCTGGCGCTACCTCGAGGGCGCACACGGCCGGATCACAACCGAGAGCGTGCTGTCGGGCATCGGCATCGAGCGGATCCATCGTGCCCGGATGGCCATGACCGGCCGCGCGGTCCCGCCGACCACGCCCGCCGAAATTACCAATGTGGCGCTCGCGAACCCCGGCTCGCTCGAGGCCGAAACCCTGGCGGTATATTGGCGGCTCGTGGCGCGCTTCGCGGGCGATATCGCCATCACCTTCATGGCGACGGGGGGCGTCACCCTGGCGGGTGGGATCCTGCCGCGCATCACTGACTTGCTCGATCCGGCCGAGTTCCGGGCCAGCTTCGAGGCGAAGGCGCCGGTCGACCGGCTGGTCGCCCGTATCCCGACCCAACTGGTGACCCATGGCGAATCCGTGCTCGAAGGCATGGCGGCCATCGCCGCCTTTCCTGACGCCTATGCGCTTGATTACGATCGCCTGGCCTGGTGCTGACCCGAAGGAATTATTGATCGTCAGCGACCGGCCGGAACGTCCACTTCGTTCCGGGCGATCCGAGGTGCCTGCCCGACGGTGCGGAGCCTGACCGCCGCGTCCTCAAGGATCCGGTTCCAGGCGGGGTCGGACAGGACGGGCCGGATGGCGGGCCTGGGCAGTTGCCCCTTGGGGTTGGGGTCGGGCGTAATCGCGCTCGCCTGCATGGGATCGAACCCGTCCGACACCGATACGTCCACCAGGCTGTCGTTCCGCGCCACAAGGGTGAGCGCGATCCGGGACGAAGCCGAGCCACCCCGCCCATTGGACTCACAGGTCATCGTCGGGGCGCTCACGTTGACCACGAGATGGGCACGTCGGCGACAGCTGAAGCCGAGCCCGTCCAAACTGCTGGCGACGTCGGCGAGCTTGGAGCCGATTGGATGCAGGTCGAGCGCTTCCCGGCGGATGCGCCCGAAATCGGTGCCGGTCATGGCGCGATGGTCGGACGTGTTGGCGCCCATGGCGATCCTGCCGCCAAACGCCGCGGCGGCAAGCACGACGACCATCCCGACGATGGCGATGATTGGCTTCATGGTGCGCCGGCGTTGTCGAAAGTCACATCAGGCCGCCGCTTTGGCGTCGGGCTTGTTGACCTGCGCGAGAAGCTCCGGGATGCGGATAGCCCGCATGGGCTGGCCGATCAGATAGCCCTGGATCTCGTCGCACCCTACGTCTTCCAGGAATTTCAGCTGTTTGCGGGTCTCGACGCCTTCGGCCGTCACGCGCATCCCGAGCGTCTTGCCGAGCATCACGATGGTGGTGATGATCTGTTCGGCGCCGTTCATCTGGCCAAGGTCGCGCACGAAGGACCGGTCGATCTTGATCTTGCCGAACGGAAAGGCCCGGAGGTTGGACAGGCTCGAGTAGCCGGTTCCGAAATCGTCCATGGCGAAGTGAACGCCGAGGTCCCGAAGGGACAGCAGCATGGGCGTGATCTTGGCGGTGTTGGCCATGAAGACCGATTCGGTGATCTCCACTTCCAACCGCTCGGCCAAGAGGCCACTGTCGGCGAGGGCCTGCTCCACCATGGTGGTGAAGGCCGTGCTGCGAAGCTGGATCGCCGAAACGTTGACGGCGATCCTGATGTTGGGAGCCCATTCCGCCGCCTTCGCGCAGGCCGCGCGCATGACCCAGCGTCCGATCTCGTTGATGGTTCCGGTTTCTTCGGCGACCGCGATGAAATCGCCCGGGGGCACCAGGCCCCTGGTCGGGTGATTCCAGCGCACCAGGGCCTCGAAGCTTCCGATCTCCATCGTTTTCACGTCCAGCAACGGCTGGTAGAAAACCTCGAATTCCTCATTGGCGACGGCCAGTCGAAGGTCTCCTTCGAGGGCGCGGCGCTTTTGCAGCTTCTCGCTCATCTCGTGCTCGAAGAAGCGGAACACGCCGCGGCCTTCCTCCTTGGCCTTGTAAAGGGCCGCGTCGGCGAACTTGAGCAGCTTGCCGTGATCCAGCCCGTGCTGGGGTGCCCGCGCGATGCCGACGCTGACCCCGATCACGATGGTCTGGTCCTGGATCTGGTAGGGGGCGCTCACCGCTTCGATGACGCGCCGGGCCAGCGTCGAGCATTCGAGTTCGGTGGCGACGTTGGATTGCAGGATGGCGAATTCATCCCCGCCGAGGCGCGCCACGGTGTCCATCTCCCGCACGCAGCCGTGCAGCCGCTTGGTGGCCTCCCGAAGAAGTTCGTCCCCGACCGCGTGGCCGAGCGAGTCGTTGACCTGCTTGAAATGGTCGAGGTCGAGGCACTGGATGGCGAAGCCCATCCCTCGCGTCGCGCGCGACACGGCTTCATCCACCCGCTCGGCGAACAGCGTCCTGTTCGGCAGCTTGGTCAACGCGTCGTGGGTGGCCAGGAACGAGATGCGGCTTTCAGCCTTCCGCCGCTCCGTCACGTCCTCGATGGTGGCCAGCCAGCCGCCCTCGGGGATGGGCGCGTGGGTCACGGCAAGGATGCACTCGCCCATGGTGACAAGCCGCTTCATCGGGCGGCGACGCCGGATGACACCGCGTTCGTAACGGGTGACCCGCTCGGCATCCCGCTGGTCGTAACGGCCGGACGCCACCATCATGGCCAGCAGGGCGTCGTGGGTCATGCCGGTCCTGGCCTCGTCGCGATCAAGACCCATGATGGCGTAGAATTGCGGGTTGGCGAGCGTGAGCCGGTTTTCCGCGTCGAAGACGCAAAGCCCCTGGGACATGTTGGTCATGGCCCCGTCCAGGTTGAGGTTGGCGGCGGCGAGCGCGTCCTTCTGGGCCCGCAGCGTGGTGACGTCCGTGTAGAGGGCCACCATGCCGCCTTCGGCGGTGCGGTTGCGACTGTTCTGGATCCAGCGCCCGTCGGGAAGGCGGGTTTCGCTCACCTCCGGGCCTTGTCCGCCGATCAGCAGCAGGGCACTTCGGTCGTCGCCCTCGCGGGTCACACGCTTGATCAGGGTTTCGACCAAGACCCCGGTGGGAGCTTCCGCCCGGTCGAGGCGGAGGATGTCGAGGGCCTTGGCGTTGATGATCTGCAGGCGCCCGTCGGCCTGCACCACCACCATGCCTTCGCTGGTGCCGTCAAGCGCTTCGGCGACCCTCGCCTGGGATTGGGCCTGGAGCACCGTTTGCTCATCCATCATGGCCCGGATGTTGTTCCGCATCGATATCATGCTGCGGTTGAGATCGCCGATCTCGTCCGCGCCCGGCGAAGGGGCTTCCCCGTCGAGCTTGCCGGTCGCGATGGCCTCGGCGAAGCCGGCCGCCTGGGTCAGCGGGGTGCTGATGCGGCGAGACAACTGGATGGCGACGAGGCCGCAGATGAACAGCGCGGCCGTGGTTCCGCTGAGGGCCAACAGGATATCGCGCGCCACGGTGGCGCGGGCCACTTCGCGGTTGGCGTAGCCCTCGTCGGCGACCTTGCCAACCATGGTTTCGACACCTTGCTCGACGCGGTCGGCTTTTTCTTCCAGCCGGGTCCAGGCTGCGGTATCGAAGTGCCCCCCCATTTGATGAACCGCGGCAAGCCACTCGCCTTCCTTGATGCGAACGTCCTCCGCGGCGCGGGCGATCGCGGGTGATCGGGAGCTTTCGACGGCTGTGGCGATGTCCTGTTCGAACGAGTAGTGGAAGGCCTCCACGATGCCGGTGTCGGGGTCCTTGGCGCTGCCCTTCGAAAGAAAGTCGCGGGCGAAGGCCGCCCGCATGCTGGCGAAATCGGTGGAGGCCGCGCGGGCATAGATGGTCGTGTTCACGGTCTCGTCGTAGGTGTGCTCGACGAGCTTGCCGGCCCGGCCGGCACCCTCGACGAAGATGACACCAAGCGCGATCATGATCACGCTCAGTCCGGTGAACGCGACCGCGATCTTCCTTTTGATGGTCCATCTGACCGGCAACATCCGGAAGGCCGTCGTCGGCATGCGAGTCCTCGCCAGGGCATTTTATCGGGACGAAGCGTAAGCCGTGACCACCCGCCCTGATCAACACATGACCGTAATCCCCACAACACTAATTTAAACCTTCCACCATCCGCAAAACGCGCGCGGTTGCCGGGTTGCTTAACGAGCTGTCAACGCCCCGACCTGCGGCCTGCCGGTGGGCTCGAGCCGCCCGGCAGGCTTAACGGAGCGTAGATCATTTACCGCCAAGTTGACGGGCCGTCGGCTTTGAGCTCTTGGCGGATCCAACGATGGAGTGGCGTCGGTGGCGCGTCCCAGGCTCCAAATCTGCATGATCGCCGCTGGCCTTCTCACCGTGATGGCGGGCTGCGCCTCGACTGTGCCGTCATCCAGCCTCGGAGCGCCCGAGCCGCCCTGCGACGTGATCTGCCGCCTGATGCGCCTGTTCGATTTCGACCCACCAACGCCAACGAGCGACGCCGCCGTCCAGCACCTGCCCGTGGTCCACGCGAAGGCCCGCCACCCTCAAAGGGCCAAGGCGGCCCGCCAAGTCCGGCTGGCGCGGAGGGTTGGCGCGCCGCCGTCACCCGCACGACCCGTTTCGCCGCCCGAATATCCCGACCTTCGATCGTCCGCCGTCGAGCCGGCCGATGCCGGTCGGCCGGTTCCGATGTCCGCCGACCCCCCGTTCAGCCCCGAGCACGCGGCGGCCGTCATTCCCGGCAGCCCGGTCATCACGCCGCCCTGGTTTGAACCGTTGAGCCCGATCCCCTTGCGTGGAGGCAGCGACGACGATCCAGCGTCCACCCCTTGAGGGTGACGAGGCTTCGCCGTATTGCAGGGCGCGGCCCATCGTCCAAGGCGCGTCGCCGAGGGTTGGACCCCAAGCACGGCGGCGGGTGGCCGCCTTCCCGGGTCAGCATGGCTCCCGTGGTGCTTCGGGCGCGGTCGTATGGTGGAGAATGGTGATCCAAAAAGGGAAAAGGTTTGCTTTGGCGATCGGCCTGCTGGCCGTGGTGACGACGTCCCTGGCGGCGACCGGCTTTTCCCGCGACACACTTTGGCGCGTGGAACAAACCTGCATCCTCAACCGGCAGGCGACCGGGGCCTCCTTTCCCTGCCTCGACGTCGACCTGTCCCAGGGCTTGAGGGACGGGGTCGCCGTTCTGCGAGCCCCCTTTCGCCAAACCCACGTGGTGACGATGCCGACGGCGCGTATCGTCGGCATCGAGGGCTCGCAACTGGTCGCCCCGGACGGACGAAACTACCCCCAGGCAGCCTGGGACGCCCGGCGTTTCGTTCAAGCGGACGCGCGGCGTCCCCTGGCCTGGGACGATGTCGGCCTCGCGGTCAATTCACGGATGACGCGCAGCCAGGATCAACTGCACATCCATGTGGATTGCGTGGATGCCGCCCTCAAGCCGATGCTGAAGGCGCGGTTCGCCACCGTGCCGAAGGACGCCTGGGCGGAAGGCGTCTTCACGATCGAGCGTCAGGTTTATTGGGCGAGGCGTATCGAGGGGCCGAGCCTCGAAGGCGTCAACCTGTTCCGGTTGATCCGTGAAATCCCGGCGATCGGACGAGATCCGGGTCTCGCCATCCTGGCTGTTATCGGCATGTCGGAGGGTGGGCACGACGGGTTCTTGTTGCTGGCCGGCCGATCGGAGCCCAAGCGGGGCCTCAAGCAATCGACCAGCGAGGACCTGCTCGACCATTCCTGCGGCCGAGCCGCGGGGTAAGCACGGGCGACCCGGGCCGGATGACCGTTCAAGTCGCCTTCACCGACGCATGCAAGCGCCTGACGGGCTTCGGAACGCGTGGAAATAGCCGGAGGGAGAGGCCCTGCCGACATTTTGGCCCATGATGCCGGTCGCCACGTCGATCGTCATAGCCACCCTGTTGGGCCGCTCGGGCTGGGCTCCCGGCCCATCCGCGCACGTCCGGCATCGTGCCATCGATCCCGGCACACGTTCCCGCAAGCCGACCCGCCCCGACAAGCTGCGCTGCCATGATCGCCGGCGCGCCGAGCCCGTGTTCCGCCGCCTGAAGAACGTCCGCCGTGCTGCAACCATTGTGACAAGCTCGCCCTAAACTAGGCCTCGACGGTTGCTCTCGCGGCGGCCGTCGCGTTCTGGTGCCAAGCAAGGCTGGCCCGCGCGATCGGTGCGAACTCCCGTCATACCTGCGCCGCACCGCCATCGACGAACAACTCGCTGCCGTTAACGAAGCTGCTGTCGTCCGACGCAAGGAACAGCGCGGCGTTCGCGATCTCGTCCGGGCTCCCCATGCGGCCGGCTGGTGCTGCGGCCTCCATGATGGCCACCACGGCACGGTTCACCTCCTCGGTGGGAAAGAGACCATGCAGGCCCGGGGTGGAGGTCGCCCCAGGGACGAGCACATTCACGCGGATGCGACGCGGGGCTAGATCCTGGATCCAGCTTCGGGCGAAGTTGCGGATTGCCGCCTTGCTGGCGCTGTACACGCTGAACGATGCCCCGCCCTTGTTGCCATTCGCCGACCCGGTCAGGATGACCGACGCGCCATCACGCAGGAGCGGCAAGGCTTTCTGGACCGTGAACAGCGTGCCCTTGACGTTGGTCGCGAAGGTGCGGTCGAAATGCTCTTCGGTGATGTCGGAGAGCGGCATGAGTTCGCCGCCTCCGGCGTTGGCGAGCAGAACGTCGATCCGTCCAGCCTCCTCGCGCACGACCCTATACAGCCGGTCGAGGTCGGCCAGGTTCGCGACGTCGCCCTGAACGCCGCGCGCCTCATGGCCGACCTCAGCCACCGCCTTGTCGAGTTCGGCCTGCCGGCGACCGGTCATGAACACGCGAGCGCCTTCGCTCGCAAACCGTTTGGCGCTCGCCAAGCCGATGCCGCTGTTGGCGCCCGTGATGACGGCGACCTTGCCTTCAAGCTTGCCCATGTTCGTCTCCCGTTTGTTGACGGGATATGGACCGGAGCTGCCGAAGAGGGTAGTACTGACCTTAAGGTAAGTATCGAGGCGTCTCATGAGCACCAAAGAACCCCCGTGCGGCCTCGATGCCGCACTTGCCGTGATGGGCGGCAAGTGGAAGCCCCTGATCCTGTATCACCTCAACTCGGGTCCCAAGCGTTTTGGCGACCTCAAGCGCTTGGTCATGGGTGTAAGCGAGAAGGTCCTGATCCAGCAGTTGCGCGAGCTCGCCGCGGCGGGCGTGCTCACCCGACACGACTACCAGCGGGTACCGCCGATGGTCGATTACACTATGACGGCATTCGGCACGACGCTTGCGCGAGCGTTGATGCCGCTTTGCGAGTGGGGAACGGAGCATCGAAACAAGATCGCTGAAATCATGCGCTCGCCCGAGCGGGTTGAGTCTGCCTCCCACTCCGTCAACTTGGGACGTTCGACGACATCGTGACGTCGGGCGAAAGGCCTGATCGATTGCACGGCTGATTGAGTCTGGACCGCGGGATCGCCCGCGTAGCCGCGCGAGTGCGGTCCGAAGAGGGCTCCCAGCCAGGACGCCGCAGGCACGATCAAGATCGGCGATGCGGTGATGCCCATGTCGAGCGTCGCTCAACATCCGTCGACAGTCTGTGCCACGCGGGTGGAGTCGGTGGTCGATGTCAACGTGGGTCGAGCGTTCGGCAAGCGCCGCGCTGATTTCACTGTCCTCTCTTCAAGGAGGGTTAACACCGCTTAACGATGCCATGCCGATCACGCCAAGCTGCGTTGCGGCAAGTCGTGTTGCGTCGCAACACGGGGCCGATTAGTTTTGGCTCAAGACCGATGAGAACCATCGAATAACAAAGAAAGACCAACTCATGATCAAGCAGATCTTGGCTTCGCTTCAGAAGCAAATCGCCGACCGTCGCGCGTATAACCGCGCCTTGGCGGAAATTGATGCCCTGTCGGCTCGTGAACTGGCCGACTTGCGCGCCGATCCGATCGATATGCGCCGACAGGTTTACCAGGCTATCTACGGTGGCCAACGCGCGTAAGTGTTGGACGATGTCGCGGGACCGGTACGTCCACCGTCAGCCGGTTCCCGCCAGTGGCCCTCCCTCCCTTAATTGACGATCGATGCAGCTTGGTCGCCTTCAACGATCAGATCGTTCAAGTCATTCCGGCTCTTTCGTATGATGGCTGGCTAGGGCCAAGAGGGCAGGGGTATCCGGCGCTTCCATTGCCCGTGCAAGATCGATGGCCGATTGGCCACCCGCGTCTCGCGCCAAGCGGTCGGCGCCGTGTCGAAGCAGGCGTTTCACGATATCGGTGCGGTTGAACATTGCGCCGAGCATCAGGGCCGTGCGTCCGTCGGGCCCGCTTCCGTTCACATCGCCGCCATGCTCGAGAATGAGCTCCAAGATCTCGACGTCGCCCTTGAAGGCGGTCGCCCCGAGTGGTGTCTGGCCACGATCGTTGGGCATTTCCGTGTCGGCCCCATGGTCGAGGAGGAGGCGGACGATTTCCCGGTGTCCGTGATAGCTCGCCAACATCAGCAGGCTGTCGCCCTTGTGGTTCCGCAGGTTGGGCGGCAGGCCGCGTCCCAGGAAATCCGCGATCGCCTCGGAATGGCCGGTCCTCACATAGCCGAACACCCGTTGAGCGAACGCCACCACGTCGGGATCAAGCACGGAGGGCGCGTCGGGCGCTGACGTCATCTGGGTTCCTCGCGTTTTCATCCTGGCCGGTGTCGACGATCCATGGACGCCCGACCGCGAAAAGCAAGGGCGAAGGCATCGCGCCCGTCGATGGCGGCTCGCGGGCCTCCAATTGTCAAATGTTAAGACCTCGAACGCAGGATGGTTGGCGCCCGTGGAGTCAACCTTGTCCCATTCCCCCCTTTCAGCCGTGCGGTTGACCGCGAAGCTGCCGATCCTGATCGTGATCACGGCGCTTTGCATCGCCGTCTTGGCCGGCACCGTCGCGTCCTGGTCGCTTTACACGGCCTCGTCCCGGATGATCGAAAATAACCTGACGGTGATCGCGCGGAGCAAGCGGGACCAGGTGGCGGCCCTGATCGGGTCCGTGCGCAACGACCTGCTCAGCGCCGCCAGCAACCCGGCCGTCGCACAATCCCTCGACGACCTGGCGGTGGGTTTCAAGATCCTGTCGCCGGAGGATCGTCATCGCCTGCCGGACCGATACGCCTCCAACGATCGGGCCGAGCCGGTCATCCGCAGCCTGTCGGATTTTTACGGCAACGCCCACGGCATGATCAACGACTGGTTCCGATCGTTCGCCCACGAGCATGGTTACGCCGACGTCATCTTCGTCGACCGGGACGGGAACGTGGCCTATTCCTTGTCCAAGCGCGATGATTACGGGATGAACGTCCATGCCGGCGCGCTCTCGAAATCGATCCTGACGGACGTTTTCGACCGCGCCGCCGGAGGAGCGCCGGGGACCACACTGGTCAGCGACTTCGACTTCTACAAGCCCGCTCAGCGTCCGATCTCCTTCTCGGCGACGCCGGTCTACCATCGGTTAGGCTC
>CALMOK010000298.1 GCA_937871825.1 uncultured Alphaproteobacteria bacterium | reverse complement strand
GCGTTAGCGAGGGGTGGGTGAAGCTGACGGCCGGCAAGGCCAAGGATCGTTTCGGAAACCCGATGACCATCACGCTCAAGGGCGTGGTCGAACCCTACTACCGCGACCTTCTCCCGGAAGGCTGATCGGCGCGACGACGCGTGACGTCGCGATCGCCTGGACGAGTGACGCCAGGGTTGATCGTTCGCCCTCCGACGCGAAGGCGCGAAAGGCTTGCGTCCCCACCCGGTTGCTGATGCCGGCGCAACATTGATCGTGGTGACATCAGGCAGGCCGTCGCTGACCCCTTCTGGTTGCGTCGATGACGTCGTGCGATCGACGATCCTCGCGGTGGCATTTCCCACCGGCCCGGGCCGCGCACCGCTCAGCCTGAGAAGCGTGGCCCGATCGACGCGCTTTTGGATCGACCATCATCGTCTCACCGTGATTTGCGCCGGAAGCACCTCAATCGAAGTGGCGGGATTGCAGTATCCCGGTCAATTCATGGCAATAGAAAGCACCTACTGATCCGAGATCTTCAGTACGGTATGGAACCGTAGTAAACAGATCCGCGCGAAGAGCGATGGTTCGGCAACCTAGTTTCAGGTTCGACATTGTCAGGGCAGGAAGCCGATCGGCTCAGCCTGGACATTGGAACCGAGAAATCGCCGATGATGTCGATACCCCTGGTCGGGGCGGGCTCGCAGCTGCAGTTTGGCCTCGCCGGTACCGTTCGGTATGGCGAGGCGGGCCATTCGTTCGCCGCTCCCGTAAAGCCGATCTTGAGGAATGACCGCGCGTCGTGCCGCCCGAACACCCGGGTGGCGTGGTGAACGGCGTGCGACTTGGCCGCCGTTTCGCCGAGCCGGATGTGCGGCCGCCCACGGCGCGGCAGGACACCGACGAGCGGTCCCCCACCTTCGCGAGTTTCTTCCTCGGCGGCTTCGAGTGCTCGACCAAGCGTCGCCTGGACGGGTGCCGCCTCGATCTCGTCGAGTCGACCGGACACGGCCAGCTGTTCGAGGACGATTACCGCAGCTTGATGGCTCATGGCATCCTCACGGTCCGCGACGGGCTTCGCTGGCATCTTATCGGGGCCGATCCGAGCCGGTACGATTGGTCGAGCGCGATCCCGATGCTTCGGGCCGCGCGGGGCTGCGGCATCCAGGTGATCTGGGACCTGTGCCATTACGGGTGGCCGGACTGGCTGGACATCTGGTCGCCGGATTTCGTTCAAGCCTTCGCCCGCTACGCCGCCGAGGCGGCCCGCGTGGTGGGCGACGAGACCGATGGGGTGCCCTTCTTCTGCACCATCAACGAGATTTCCTATTGGGCTTGGGCGGGTGGCGACGCGAGCCGTTTCGCGCCGGCCTGCCGCGGCCGAGGGACCGAACTGAAGCGGCAACTCGTCCGGGCCTCCATCGCCGCCACGCGGGAAATCAAACGCGTGGACCCGCGCGCCCGCTTCGTTCACGCCGAACCGTTGATCCATGTCGAACCCTCTTCGCCCGGTTCGGCGAACCGGGAAGCGGCCGAGCGCTGTCGCGTCGGCCAGTTCGAAGCGCTCGACATGATGATCGGTCACTTGGCCCCCGAACTCGGGGGCCAGCCCGCGTTCCTCGACATCGTGGGCGTCAATTTCTACCCCGACAACCAATGGGTCCTGGGTGGAGGAACCGTGCCGCTCGGCCATCACGCCTACCGGCCGTTCCGCGACATGTTGACGGAGGTCCATGACCGCTATCGACGGCCCATGATGGTGGCGGAAACCGGCGCCGAAGGCTCCGCCCGGCCGTCATGGCTCCATTATGTGACGGGGGAGGTCGCGGCGGCACGGGAGGGCGGCTTTCCCGTGGCGGGGATCTGTCTTTACCCCGTGCTGGATTATCCGGGTTGGGACAACGACCGGCTCTGCAAGGCGGGTCTCCTGTCCATGCCCGATCGAAACGGCGTTCGGCAGGTCGATCCGGGGCTCGCGGCCGAGCTTCGCGCCCAGCAGATAATGATCCGGGCAGTCAGGCGGTCGCGCTTCGCCGCGCCGGCGGGGCAGCCCGAATGATGCCGGTTCTCGACGCGCCCGCCGACGCCTTCGACGACACGGGATCAGTCCCAGCCCACCTTCTGAAGCCATCGCGTTTCATCCTTCATTATGTGGTGCGGCGGCGCTGGCACTTCGTCGGCCTCCTGACCCTCGTGCTGGGCGCCTCGGGCTGCTCCATTGGCGTCCAATACGTGATCAAGCTGCTCGTTGACGCCATGGGGGGCCCGCGCGAGGTCACCCGGCCGTTGGTGGGCGTGATTGCGCTTTTCCTGGTTCTTATCGCCTGTGAAAGCATCTTCGGCCGACTCACCGGGTGGCTCACGTGCCGCACCACGGTGAACACCGGCGTCGACCTTCGGCTCGACCTATTCCATTGCCTCAGCGGGCAATCGATGCGCTATTTCGCCGACAATCTCGCGGGCTCCCTGGGGCAGAGGATCACCGGAACGGCCGGCAACTTCGGCGCCATCGTCAACACGCTGGTGTGGCGCATCCTGCCGCCCGTGGTCGATTTCATCGGTGCGATCCTGATCTTCCTGACCATCGACCGGGCGATGTCGGCGGCGCTCGCCGGCTTCGTGGTCGCCGTGACGGCGGGGCTAATCTGGTTTGGCGAGCGCGGCCGCTCCCTCCACCGGGCCTATTCCGGCCAGGCGGCCAACAACACCGGCGACCTCGTCGACAGCATCACCAACATGTGGACCGTGAAGGCCTTTTCGGCACGGCGGCGCGAGTGGACCCGCCTCAAGGGCCATTTCCAGCATGAGGCGGCGGCGCAGCGGACGAGCTGGATGTATCTCGAAAAGGCCCGCCTGATCCACGACGTCGCGCTTTGGGCCATGGCAGGCACCATCCTGTTCTGGGTGGTTTCGCTGTGGACGAGCGGCCGGGCAAGCCCCGGCGACGTGGTCATCGCGTTCACGCTGACCTTCCGCATCCTGCACAGCTCGCGCGACATGGCCCTGTCGCTCGTCGACATCGCCCAGCAGTTCGGCTTCATCGAGGAAACCCTCGCGGTGATCGGGCAGCCCCGCACGGTGTGCGACAAGCCCGGGGCGCCGCGCCTGACCTGCGCGGGACACGCCATCGCGTTTGAACAGGTGAGCTTTTCCTATGGGTCGGGCCGCCACGCGCTCCGGGGGGTGAACCTCGCAATTCCGGCGGGCCAGAAGGTCGGCATCGTGGGGCCGTCGGGTGCCGGCAAGTCGACCCTGGTCCACCTCCTGCAGCGTTTGCACGACGTCGGTGCCGGCCGCATCGTGATCGACGGGCAGGCCATCGTGGATGTGAGCCAGGACTCGCTGCGGGCCGCGCTCGCCGTGGTGCCGCAGGAGATTTCGCTCCTGCATCGCAGCGTCATGGAAAACATACGATTCGCCCGCCCCCTCGCCACCGACGCCGAGGTTCATGCGGCGGCGCGGGCGGCGTCCTGCGATCGCTTCATCCGGGCGCTGCCCCAGGGCTACGACACGATCGTCGGCGAACGGGGAACCAAGGTGTCGGGTGGACAGCGCCAGCGCATCGGCATCGCGCGCGCCTTTCTCAAGAACGCGCCCATCATCATCCTGGACGAAGCGACCTCCGCGCTCGATACCGAGTCCGAGATCGCCATCCAGGCGGCGCTGACCCGCGGCATGGATGGCCGCACGGTGATCGCGGTTGCCCACCGCCTGTCCACGCTGGCGAGCTTCGACCGGATCGTCGTGATCGACGATGGCCGCGTCGTCGAGGACGGCACGGTCGCCGAACTTCGAAACCGCAAGGGCTTGTTCGACCGCATGTGGCAGCTCCAGGTCGAGGGGCTAGCCCACCACGACAGCAAGGCGGTGGCCTGAACGGATCGGTTTCCCCGGCTCAGTGGGGGATCGAATGATGCGGTCGCGCCCGGCTCGAAAACCGCCAGTGCAGCCTCAACGCCGGGCGTCAGCCGCCGGCACTGGGCTAGCAAAGGCGCTTCAAGGAACGCTCAGCCTTTGGTACGCGTGAGTGCCGACGCTCAGCGAGAGCCCCGCATGGTGAGGAGGCGCATGACGAGCCACACCGGCACCACGATGACGGCGCCGGCCAACAGGTAGTGCCCCGCCTGCCCGAAGGCCTCGAACCCCATTGCCCAGAAGCGCTCAACCAGTCGGGCGGCGGTGCGCAGCACGTCGCGCGGCTCGATGTCGAGCCAGATCAGCAACGCTCCCACCAGGAGCGACACGAAGACGAGGCGGAGCAGCACGGTAAGCGGCGGGCCGCCAAGGAAACGGTTGACCGGCGAGGGTCGCTCGGCGGGGCGGCGGGGATGGTCGAAATCCACCGCCATCGGATCGTCGCGCATGGGAATGGGCCTCGATGGAGCGCCGCGGCCGGAACGGGTTGGTCAAGTGCCGTGCGTCGAACCTCATGTGCCGCCTTGGAGCCGCGTCGGCAAGCCCGCAGCCCGACGGCGGCTTGCGTGCCCATTCACAATTTGTGAACCACCGGCCCATAATTTCTTGCTATGGGCTGAACGAGAACTGGTGGGGCGGCACGCAAGGCCGCGGAGGCGGACAAGGGATGGCTCGCAAATATTTCGGGACGGACGGCATTCGCGGACGCGCCAACGGCCTGATCACCCCCGATCTTGCCATGAAGGTGGGGCAAGCCACCGGCCTGCTGTTCCAGCGCGGTGACCACAGGCACCGGGTCGTGATCGGCAAGGACACGCGGCTGTCCGGCTACATGATCGAATATGCCATGGTGGGCGGCTTCACCTCGGTGGGCATGGACGTCCTGTTGCTCGGACCCGTCCCCACCCCCGCCGTCGCCATGCTGACCCGCTCGATGCGGGCCGATGTCGGCGTCATGATCTCGGCCTCGCACAATTCGTTCGAGGACAACGGCATCAAGCTGTTCGGCCCCGATGGGTTCAAGTTGTCGGACGAGATGGAGGCCGAGATCGAGCGGCTCCTCGACTGCGATCTTGGGACGAAGCTGTCGAAATCCCGCGCCTTGGGGCGGGCCAAACGCATCGAGAGCGTGCACGCCCGCTACGTCGAATTCGCCAAGCGGACCATGCCGCGCAACCTGTCGCTCGAAGGGCTGCGCATCGTCGTGGATTGCGCCAACGGAGCCGCCTACAAGGTCGCCCCCGAGGCCTTGTGGGAGCTCGGCGCCGAGGTTTTCTCGATCGGCATCGAACCCGACGGGTTCAACATCAACCACAACGTCGGCTCCACGGCGCCGGACGCGTTGGTCCGCAAGGTGCGCGAAATGCGGGCCGACATCGGCATCGCGCTAGACGGCGACGCCGACCGGGTGCTGATGGTGGACGAGAAGGGCAACGTGATCGACGGCGACCAGATCATGGCCGTCATCGCCCAAAGCTGGATGGAGGACGGCCGTCTCGCCAAGCCCGGCCTCGTCACCACCGTGATGTCAAACCTCGGGCTGGAACGCTACCTCGCCGGCATGGGCATGGAAACGATCCGCACCGCCGTGGGCGACCGGCACGTCCTGGAGCGGATGCGCCAGGGAGGCTACAACCTCGGCGGCGAGCAATCCGGCCACATCATCCTGTCGGATTATGCCACCACGGGCGACGGGCTCGTGGCGGCCCTCCAGGTGATGGCCGTCGTCAAGCGCCGCGACAAGCCGGTCAGCGAGGTGTGCCGCCGGTTCGATCCGCTGCCGCAGGTGCTCAAAAGCGTGCGGGCCGACACCGCGCTGCTGAAGGATCCCGCCCTCGCGTCGCTGATCGAAAAGCAGAAGGCGCGCCTCGGGGCGTCAGGGCGCCTGCTGATCCGCGCTTCGGGAACCGAGCCCGTGATCCGCGTGATGGGCGAGGGCGACAACAAGGATCTCGTCGAGACCGTGGTGGACGACATCTGCGCCGCGCTGACGAGCGGCGGAACGGCGCTCGCCGCCGAATAGGTGACCCGGCGGCACGATCCTGCTAAGGGGCGTCGATGACCGACACGCCGCCAAACGCCGACGCGCGCCACAAAGCCAAGATGGCGAACCGCAAGGCCGTGCAGGATGCCGAGGTGGCCAGCAAGACGATTGCCGAGAAGGGCCTGCTGATCGTCCATACCGGGCCGGGCAAGGGCAAATCCACCGCCGCCTTCGGGCTGGCGGTGCGGGCGCTTGGCCACGGCTGGCCGGTTGGCGTCGTGCAGTTCATCAAGGGCGCGTGGGACACCGGGGAGCGGTGGATCCTGGAGCGCGACCCGCTCGTGCGCTGGCACACCATGGGCGAGGGCTTCACCTGGGAAACGCAGGATCGCTCCCGTGATGTCGCGGCGGCGGGCGCCGCCTGGGCCAAGGCGCTCGACCTGATGGCCGACCCGATGATCCGGCTGATCGTGCTGGACGAGCTCAACATCGCCCTGCGCTACGACTACCTGCCGCTGGGCGAGGTGGTGGCGGCCTTGCGGGACCGCCGCCCCGCGCTCCACGTCGTGGTGACGGGGCGCAACGCCAAGCCGGAAATGGTCGAGGCCGCCGACCTCGTCACGGAAATGACGGTCGTGAAGCATCATTTCGCGGCCGGCGTCCGCGCCCAGGCGGGCATCGAGTTCTAGCGCCGTGATGGCGCGCGCCCTCATGGTCCAGGGGACCGGCTCGGATGTCGGCAAGAGCCTGATCGTGGCCGGCCTGTGCCGGGCCTACGCGGCGCGCGGGCTCGTTGTGCGACCGTTCAAGCCGCAGAACATGTCCAACAACGCGGCCGTGACGGCGGACGGGGGGGAGATCGGCCGCGCCCAGGCGCTGCAGGCGCGCGCCGCCCGCGTCGCCCCTTCGGTCCACATGAACCCCGTTCTGCTGAAGCCGCAAAGCGAGGTCGGCAGCCAGGTCGTCGTCCAGGGCCGCGTAATAGGCAACGCCACGGCGCGCGCCTACCAGGGCTGGAAGCCGCGCCTGATGGAAGCCGTGCAGAACAGTTTCGCGCGGCTCCGGGCGGAGGCCGACCTCATCCTCGTCGAGGGGGCCGGCAGCGCCGCGGAGGTCAACCTCCGCCCCAACGACATCGCCAACATGGGCTTCGCCCGCGCCGCCAGCGTGCCCGTGGTGCTTCTCGGCGACATCGACCGGGGCGGCGTGATCGCGCAGATCGTCGGCACCAAGGCGGTGATCGATCCCGCCGACGCCGCCACCGTGGTGGGCTTCGTGGTGAACCGGTTCCGGGGCGACCCGAGCCTGTTCGCCGCCGGCATGGCGATCATCGCCGACCATACCGGCTGGGCGCCGCTCGGCCTCGTGCCGCATTTCGCCGACGCGTCCCGTCTTCCCGCCGAGGACGCCATGGCGCTGACGGCCGGCCGGCGCGGAACGGGCGGCGACGGCCCGATCCGCGTGGCCGTTCCCACCCTGCCCCGCATCAGCAATTTCGACGACCTCGACCCCCTCCGCCTCGAGCCTCAGGTGGCGCTCGCCATGGTGCGGCCGGGCGAACCGCTGCCGCTGGCCGATTTGATCCTGCTGCCCGGCTCCAAGGCGACGATGGCCGACCTCGCCGACCTGCGGCGCTTCGGCTGGGACATCGACATCCTCGGCCACGCCCGGCGCGGTGGGCGCGTTCTTGGCCTGTGCGGCGGCTACCAGATGCTGGGCCGCACGGTCGCCGATCCGGACGGCACCGAGGGTCCGCCGGGCACCTGCGCCGGCCTCGGCCTCCTCGACATCGAAACCGTGCTCGGCGGCGCCAAGACGCTGCGCGCGGTGTCGGGCCGCACGGTGGCGGACGACACGGCCTTCACGGGCTACGAGATGCATGTCGGGCAGACGGCCGGCCCCGATTGTTCGCGCCCCTTGCTCCGCTTTTCCGATGGCACCGCCGACGGCGCGACATCGGTGGATGGCCGGATCGGCGGGGCCTACGTGCACGGGCTTTTCGCCGACGACGCGCAGCGCGGCGCCTGGCTGGCCCGCCTCGGTGGCGGCCCAAGCCCCCTCAACTACGAGGCGGAGGTCGAGCGCGTCCTCGACGGTCTCGCCACCCACCTCGCCGCCCACATCGACCTCGACCGGCTGCTCGATCTCGCCCGGTGATCGCCGGCCAAAGTCAACCGCCCACCATCCAGGCCACGGCAAGAAACCCCGCGCCCTGCACCCAGCAGGCGAGGCGATAAAGCGTCAGCGCCCGGCGGATATCGGCGACCGTCGCGGCGGGGCGACCGTCGCCCATGAAGGCATCCTCGACCCGCTCCTCGCCGTAAACGCGGGGACCGCCGAGCTTGAGGCCGAGGGCGCCCGCCATCGCGGCCTCGGGCCAGCCGGCGTTGGGGGAGCGGTGCCCCCTCGCGTCGCGGCGGACGGCGCGAACGGCACCGCCCACGTCCGCGCGGGCGAGAACGGCGGCCAGCAACAGCCAGAGCGCGGCCAGCCGGGAGGCCGGCAGGTTGACGAGGTCGTCGAAGCGCGCCGCCGCCCAGCCAAAGGCCTGGTAGCGCGCGTTGCGATGCCCGATCATGCTGTCGGCCGTGTTGGCCGCCTTGTAGAGCGCGCCGCCCGGCAACCCGCCGACGGCGATCCAGAACGCCGGCGCCACGATGCCGTCCGAGAAATTCTCGGCAAGGCTTTCAATGGCGGCGCGGGCGACCGCAGCCTCGTCGAGCCGGTCCGGGTTGCGGCCGACGATCATCGAAACGGCCTGGCGCCCCGCCGCCAACCCTCCGGTTTCCAGCGCCTTCGCCACCGCTTCCACGTGAACGTGGAGGCTGCGCTGCGCCGGCAGGCTCGCGCAAACGAGCGCCAGCAGGACGAAGCCGATGATCGTCGGCAGCAAGACCCATTCGAGGACGGTCGTGACGAGGGCCGTCCCGCCCAGCAGCAGCGCCAGGGCGAGGATGCCCGCGGCCCGGCGTCGCCGCCCGGACCAGCCGGTCCGGTTGAGGTGTCGTTCAAGAAAGGCCAGCCAGCCTCCCATCCACGTGACGGGATGCCGGATGGCGCGGTAAAGCGCGTCGGGGTAACCCACGGCGGCCTCGATGGCGAGGGTGGCGCAGGCGAGGGCGAAGGTGGTGCGAAACATGGGTCGGGAAGACGGCGCCCGTTCGGCATGGGATCGGCTGGCCCACCATGGGGGCGACATCGCGGCGGCGCGCAAGCTTTACCCGCTGGCGCCGACGCCCTGGCCCGACTTGTCCACCGGCATCAACCCTGTGCCCTACCCGGTGGGCGCCCTCGATCCGGACGTTTTCCACGCCCTGCCCGGCCCCGACGCGGTCGCGGTGCTGGAAGCCGCCGCCGCCAAGAGCTACGGCTGCGACGCGGAAGTCAGCGTGGTCGCCGCGCCCGGCACCCAGGCCCTGATCCAGTGGCTGCCACGCTTGTTTCCGGCGAGCCGGGTGGGCCTTCTCGGCTTCACCTACGGGGAGCACGGCCGCACCTGGGCCGCCTCGGGGGCGAGGATCGAAACCGTGGACGCCATGGACGACCTCGCGGATTTCGACGTCGCGGTCGTGGTCAACCCCAACAATCCCGATGGGCGGCTGACCTCGCCCGAGGCGCTCTGGCGCGTGGCGGGCAGGATCGCCGCCAGGGGCGGGACGCTTGTCGTCGACGAAGCCTTCACCGACGTGGGGGCGCCGGGCGGAAGCCTCGTGGGCGCCCTGCCCCCGCGCACGATCGTGCTGCGCTCGTTCGGTAAAACCTACGGGCTGGCGGGCCTCCGGCTCGGCTTCGGGGTCGCCTCACCGGTGCTGGCGACTCCGATCCGCGACGCCCTCGGGCCCTGGGCGGTGTCCGGGGCCGCCGTCGCGATCGGTTGCCAGGCCCTGGGCAACGCGGCATGGCTCGCCGCCACGCGGGCGCGCCTCGACGGCGAAAGCGCCCGGATGGACGCCCTCCTGGCGCGGGCGGGCGGCACGCTTGTCGGCGGCACGGCGCTGTTTCGGCTGTTCAGCCTGCCGGACGCGCCGGCGCTGTTCGACCGTCTCGCCCGGGCCGGAATCCTGGCGCGCCCGTTCGCCCATCGGCCGGACTGGTTGCGTTTCGGGTTGCCGGGCAACGAAGCCGGCTGGTCGAGGCTTGCCGCCGCCCTTGGGTTGGCGTGACGGAGCCCGCGGCTATCCCTGTCAGGATTCAGACTCCAGCTTGCGGCGCGCGTCCGCAAAGGCCGCCATGGCCTGGGTGGAAGGCTCCACGGGCTTCAGGTCGAGGTCGTCGAGCGCCGCGTTGATCGCCGCCACCACCACGAGGCGCATGAACCATTTCTGGTCGGCCGGCACGACGTACCAGGGCGCGGCCTCGGTTGCCGTCGTGGCGATCGCCTCCTCGTAGGCCTCCATGTAGGCGGGCCAGTGGGCGCGCTCGACAAGGTCGGCGGCCTCGAACTTCCAATTCTTGTCGGGGTGGTCGAGGCGGGACAGAAAACGCTTTTTCTGCTCGTTCCGGCTGACGTTGAGGAAGAATTTCAGCACCCGCGTGCCTTGCCGCGCCAGATGGCGCTCGAAACCCGCGATGTCCTGCAACCGGTGATCCCAGAACTTGCCGCCGCCCCGCAGGCTTGCCGGCATGTGCTGTTTGTCGAGAAGGTCGGGGTGCACGCGGGTGACCAGCACCTCCTCGTAGTGCGAACGGTTGAAGATGCCGATCATCCCGCGCGCCGGCAGGGCGCGGTTGATGCGCCACAGGAAGTCATGCGCCAGGTCCTCGGGACCCGGTGCCTTGAACGAGGTGACCGACACGCCCTGCGGGTTCACGCCCGACATCACATGCTTGATGGTGCCGTCCTTGCCGGCCGCGTCCATGGCCTGGAACACCAGCAGCAGGGACCAGGACGCGTTGGCGTAGAGCAGTTCCTGCAGGTCCGACAGCCGCCGTACCCCTTGCTCCAGCAGGTCGGGAGCTTGCGCCTTGTCGACGACGTCCGGCATGGGGTCGTCGGCCGCGAAACGCTTCAGCTTGAATCCAGCGCCGTCCGTTACCCGGAAACGGTCCAGGATGGCACGGGCCTGCTTGCGGTCGAGCTCAGTGGGTCGCCCCTTGTCGGCATCGGTCATGCGGTTCAACCTCGTCGCATTGGGCGCGTCGGCCGGAAAAGCCTTGGCGGGTTCGCGCATGGCCGTCATGGCGGAACCGGCCTACACGCCGGCCATGCTTGAACCTATAACGGGCCTGTTATCTTGTTGTCATGCCGGCGTCATGTTTGGGTTGGCCGGCTTCGCAAGATCCCGCCCCGCGCGCTTCCAGGT
>CALMOK010000297.1 GCA_937871825.1 uncultured Alphaproteobacteria bacterium | reverse complement strand
CAAGGGCACGGTGGAAAGTTTCAGCCTGCGCTCCGTCAAGCTCCGTCACCAGCGCGGCGCCCTTTACACGGTCCCGTTCGGCATCCTCGGGGCGGTGCAGAACCAGAGCCGGGACTGGGTGGTCGACAAGATCGTGCTCAACGTGCCCTACGGCACCGATCTCGAACGCGTCCGCAAGCTCGTCAAGCGGATCGGCGAAACCCTGTCGGAGGATCCCGAGTTCGGCCCCGACATCATCAATCCGTTGAAGATGCAGGGCGTCGTCCAGTTCGGCGACTTCGCGATCCAGATCCAGACCAAGATGATGACCAAGCCCGGCGACGTTCAGTTCGCGGCACGACGGCGGGCCTTGCTGATGATCAACCAGGCTTTCGCCGAGAACGGCATTGGTTTTGCCATGCCCATGGTCCATGTAGCCGAACAGGGCGGGTCCGCGGCGGCGGCCCAGAAGGCCTTCGACATGCTGCGTCCCGTCAAGGTCGATTAATCGACGGGCCGATCGAGGATTGCGGATGCTGTTGCGATTGTTGGTTTCGCGGAGGTTCGCGCCGCTGTTCTGGTGCCAGTTCTTTTCCGCGTTCAACGACAATCTCGTGCGCACCATGCTGGCCATGATGCTGCTGTTCCGGGTCGGCGAGGAAGCGGCGGGGCCGCTCGTGACCCTCGCCGTCGGGGTGTTCATCGCGCCCTCGCTCCTGCTTTCGGCCGTCGGCGGCCAATTGGCCGACGCGCGCAACAAAGCCGAGGTCGCCCGCTGGGTGAAGCTGGCCGAACTCCTGGTCCAGGTCCTTGTTGCGGCGGCTTTCTGGTTCGGCTCCATCGCCACGGTGTTCGTCGGCCTGTTCGCCCTCGGGGCCACGGCGGCGCTTTTCAGCCCGGTCAAATACGGCATCCTGCCCGATCACCTGGCGACGGAGGAACTGACGGCGGGCAACGCCTTCATCGAAGGGGCGACCTTCGTGGCCATCCTGCTCGGCCTCGTGGCGGGCGGCATCACCGGGCTGCAAAGCACGCCGCGCTGGCTCGTGGTGACAGAACTGTTCGCCGTCGGCCTCGCTTCCTACCTGTCGACCCTGTTCATCCCGGCGACGCGGGTCGCCGCGCCCGGCCTCAAGATCACCCGCAACCTCGCGGCATCGACCCTGCGGCTGATCCTTGATCTCCGCACCAGCCGGCGGCTTTGGGTCGGCGCTCTCGGGGTGAGCTGGTTCTGGCTGAGCGGCGCCGTGACGCTTTCGCTGGTGCCGCTCGTCGTCAAGCAGCGGATCGGCGGCGGCGTCGAAGTGGAAACCGCCATCAGCGTGTTCTTCGCGATCGGCGTCGGGCTCGGCTCACTCGCCACGGTGCTGATCGCGCGCGGCCGCATCTTCATCGCCCACGTGCCATACGCCGCCATGTTCATGGCCGTCTTCCTTATCGACATCGGTGTCGCGACCTACGCGCTCGGCGGCTCGACAGGAAACGTGAGCCTGGGCGACTTCTTGCACAGCTTCGTGGGCGTGCGGGTGGCTTTCGACCTCATCGGGCTCGCCTGCGCGGGCGGCATGTTCTCGGTTCCGCTGTTCGCCGCCGTGCAATCCTGGTCGGGGGAGGACCGTCGGGCCAGGGTGGTGGCCGGCGTCGGGGTGCTCAACGCGCTGTTCATGGTGTTGGGCTCCGTGATCACGGCCGCGCTGCAATCGCCCTTGGTCAACGTGCCTGACCCCATCTTGCTGATCGTGCTCGGCGCGTCCAACATCGGGGCGGCGCTTTTCTTCCGCCGCACCCTGCCGCGCGGCGGGGCCGTGCATTACGATCGGGCCATCACGGACAACACCGCGAAGCGATCGCGGGCCTGATCGCATCGCCGGTCGTCGCCCGCCCCACCTCAAGGAGATGCCGCCCATGCGCGCCGACCAGGATCACCCCATCCGGCTCGCCGACTATCGGCCCTCCGACTACCTGATCGACACGATCGACCTTGAGGTCATCCTGCATCCCACCGCGACGCGCGTAATCGCCAAGCTGGCGATCCGGCCCAACCCGCTCGGGCGGCCCGGCCAACCCCTCGTGCTCGACGGCGACGCCCTGGTGCCCGTGGCGGTGCGCCTCGACGACACGGACCTCGATCTCGCGGCGGGTTTCGCAACCCCCGATGCCTTGTTGGTCGAGACGCCCCCTGCGCGCGCCTTCCGCCTCCAGGTCGAGACGGTGCTCGACCCCACGGCCAATACGCGCCTAATGGGGCTTTACCGGTCGGGTTCGGCCTACTGCACGCAATGCGAGGCCGAAGGCTTCCGCCGCATCACCTACGCGCTTGACCGGCCCGACGTCCTGTCGGTCTTCACCACCCGGATCGAAGCCGCGAGGGGGGAAGCCGCGGTGCTGCTCGGCAACGGCAACCTCGTCGACGAGGGTCCGGTGGACGGAACCGACCGTCACTTCGCGGTGTGGCACGACCCCCACCCCAAGCCGCCCTACCTGTTCGCGCTCGTCGGCGGCAATCTTGGGGCCATCCACGACGGTTTCACCACGAGCGAAGGCCGGAATGTCGCCCTTGGGATCTATGTCGAGCCCGGCAAGGAGCGTTTCGCCGCCTATGCGATGGACGCGCTCAAACGCTCCATGCGCTGGGACGAGACCGCCTTCGGCCGCGCCTACGACCTCGACGTGTTCAACATCGTCGCGGTGTCGGACTTCAACATGGGGGCGATGGAGAACAAGGGCCTCAACGTCTTCAACGACAAATACATCCTGGCCTCCCCGGAAACTGCGACCGATGGCGACTACGCCGGCATCGAGACCGTGGTGGCGCACGAATACTTCCATAACTGGACCGGCAACCGGATCACCTGCCGCGACTGGTTCCAGCTTTGCCTCAAGGAAGGCTTGACGGTTTTCCGCGACCAGGAGTTCTCGGCCGACCAGCGCTCACGCGCCGTCAAGCGCATCGCCGACGTGAGGACATTGCGAGCCCGACAATTTCCCGAGGACGGCGGCCCGCTCGCCCATTCGGTGCGCCCGGTCGCTTATCGCGAGATCAACAACTTCTACACCGCCACGATCTACGAGAAGGGCGCCGAGGTCATCCGCATGCTGCGCCTGCTGATCGGCGAGGCGGCTTTCGCGGCCGGCATGACGCTGTACTTCAACCGTTACGACGGCACGGCCGCCACCATCGAGGAGTTCGTCGGCTGTTTCGCCGAAAGCGCGGGACGCGACCTCGCCTCCTTCATGCGCTGGTACGAGCAGGCCGGCACGCCCGAGGTGACCGTGACGGTTTCGCGTGAAGCCGACGGGCACGACATGAGGCTCGACATCGAGCAACAAACTCGGCCAACGCCGAACCAACCCACCAAGGAGCCGCTCGTGATCCCCCTCGCCATGGGGCTCGTCAGGATCGACGGAAGCGGCGACGTGCCGCTATCGGCCGTCGAGGCGGGCGATCTCACGGCGGCCGAGATCGCCAGCCAGACCATCGAACTGACGTCGGCGCGGCGGACAGTCACCCTGCGGGGCCTTCCCGGCCCCTGCGCGCCGTCGTTGTTTCGCGGGTTCTCGGCGCCCGTGCGGGTGCGATCGAACCTCGCCGAGGGAGACCGGTTGGCGTTGTTGGCCCATGACACCGACGGGTTCAACCGCTGGGAAGCCGCGCAGGCCGCCGTCACCCGCCACCTGCTCGGGCGAGACCCTGCGGACGGCGACCACGAGCCGGCCACGGAACTGATCGCCGCTTTCGGATCGGTTCTGGCCGGCGCCGACCGTGATCCAGCCTTTACCGCCCAGGTCCTCAACCTGCCGAGTGAAGCCGACCTCGCCCGCGAGATCGGACATGACGTCGACCCCGACGCAATCCATGCCGCGCGGGAAGGCTTGCGCCGGACCATGGGCGTCGACCTGCGCGGGGCGATGGAGGCGTGCTACGCGACCTATTCGGCGCCTGCCTCCTTTTCGCCGGATGCCGCGGGCGCAGGGCGGCGGGCGCTCCGCGCCACGCTCCTGGGCTATCTTGCGGCCGGGGATGGGGCAAGCGGCGAGCGGCTCTGCGTCGCGCAGTTCGAAGGCGCCGACAACATGACCGATCGCCTGGCGGCCCTGGGCGTCATGTGCAGTTTGCCAATTCCCGGACGCGACGTCCTGCTCGACCGGTTCCACGCGATGTTCGCGCGCGATGCCCTGGTGATCGACAAGTGGTTCGCCGTCCAGGCCGCGATCCCGGAAGCTGGGACCCTTGAGCGGGTGCGCGGCCTGATGGGCCATCCGGCTTTCTCGATGGCGAATCCCAACCGGGTCTACGCCCTTCTCGGCTCCTTCGCGGCCAACACCACCCAGTTCAACCGCGTCGACGGAGAAGGCTACGGGCTCCTCGCCGACGTCGTCCTGGACCTCGACGGGACGAACCCCCAGGTGGCGGCCCGGATCCTCAACGCCTTCCGGTCCTGGCGCATGATGGAGGCGAAACGCCGGGAGCGCGCCGAGGTCGCGCTTCGGCGGATCGCCGCCCGATCGGAGCTTTCGGCGGACGTGCGCGACATCGCCGACCGTTGTCTGGCCTAGGAAGCTGGGAAGCCGGCGGCCCCCTGAAGCGCTCATTTAACTTTGGACGCCGCCCGGCAGGGGTCGACCGTGTGACCCGGAACACGCACGGGAAAGATCCCGCGTCGGCATCGCAGGCGCCGCTGGACATTCGCCCTTGGCGGCATTCAGATGGGCTTGATTCGGGGGCGATGCGGCACATTCCCCTGGGTCGACCGATCGGACGAGGGGGCTCCTC
>CALMOK010000296.1:229-24217 GCA_937871825.1 uncultured Alphaproteobacteria bacterium | reverse complement strand
CCCGGATCCCGAAATCCTCCAAAACACCCTCCAGCAAACGCGCGTTCTGCTCAAGGGCGTCTTCCGACACGCGGTTGGCCGGCTGGGCTTTCGGCTCGGCGAGGATGTCGAGCGGGGGAAGGTCGTAGGTGCCGCCGTTGGCCTGCGGACGCGACGGGGCCGGCGCCGCCCGGGGCGAGGGCGCGGGCTGGATGACCCTCGTTCCCGACGCGGACCGCTCCAATCCGGGGCTGACGGGCACGCTTCCACGCTCGCCGGCCGGCGCCGGTTTGGCGGGTCGCGCCGCCGCTTTGGGGGGAGACGCGAAGCTCGGCTCCACGCGACCCACCGGGTCCGACGATGGGGTGGGTCCACCCTCCGTTCCCGTTCCGAAGGGGCCGTCCTCGAATTTGCGCCCGACCCAGGGGGCGAAAGTCTCCGGCTCGCGCGGCCCGGCACTCCGGTGCCGCCGCAGGAAGCGCGACGCCGCAGCCTTGAGGCTGAGGCCGGCATGGATCGCCGCGCCGAGCGACACGAGCGCGAAGCCCGGCTCGCCGTCCCCGTCGTCCTCGGCCGGACGCGGCTGGCGCGGCGCCGGAACCCAATCGAAGCTCGAGAACGGCTCATCCTCGATTTCCCGGTCCTTGAGGCCGAAACCCGCCGAAGCCGTCAGCGTCAGGATGGCGACGCCGGCCAGCACCAGGGCCAGCATCAGGAGAAGCGATTCGGCCCGGCCGAACAGGTGGCGGGGCAGGATCAGCAAGGCGTCGCCGATCACCCCGCCGAGCCCGGTGGGAAGTGGCCAGCGGTCGGTGATTGGTAGCAGGGAGGCGAGCGCGGCGGCGGCGCATCCGCCCGCCGCCAGCAGCCCGAAACGCAGCTTGACGTGATCGAGGCGACGGCGCGTCAGCAGGCTCCAGCCCCAGCAGGCCAGCGGGGCCATGATGGCCACCACGGAAACCCCCACCAGTTGCATGATGAGGTCGGCCGCGACCGCGCCCGGCGCCCCGATGAGGTTGTGGACCTTGGCATCGGCCGCGTGATTCCAGCTCGGGTCCCGGATGGACCAGGACGCCAGCGCAAGGCCCACCACGACTGTGCCGGCGATGATGATCAGGCCGGTAAGTTCGGCGAAGCGCCGGACGAGAAAATCCCGCGCGGCATCCGTCAGATAGTCCGCCGGCGAGAAGGTCGAGGTGCGCATGAACCCTTCCAAGGGCATGGCGGCGGGCGGCCGCGACACGGGATTTCGCTCCCATCGCCCATCCACAACCCTAGACTCGAATGGTTAACGACATCTGGACGGCGCGGCCCGGATGCCGCCCAATGAACCATTCCGGCACGAACGCGAAAGGGCGACCCGACCGGGCCGCCCTTCGTCGATCGGTTGTGGAGGACCGGTCGGAATGCCGCCCGGCTTCCCGACCGTTCGATCAATAGTTGTAGGCGCGTTCGCTGTGCTCGGCGATGTCGAGGCCTTCGCGCTCCTTGTCGGGCGAAACCCGCAGCCCGATCACGAGGTCCACCACCCAGTAAAGGATGGCCGACACGCCGCCCGACCAGCCGAGCGTGGCCAGCACGGCCCTCGCCTGGACGATGAGCTGGTGCCCCATGTCGTAGGTGCCGGCGTTGCCGTTGGCGTAGTTGGTGTAGTCGGTCAGGCCCGTGCCGCCGAGCGAGGGCGCCACGAGGATGCCGGTGGCGAGCGCCCCGACGATGCCGCCGATGCAGTGGACGCCGAACACGTCGAGGGCGTCGTCATAGCCGAACATGTTCTTCACGGTGGAAACGAAGAAGATGCAGATCGGGCTGACCACGAGCCCGAGCACCACGGCGCCCATCGGGCCGGCGAAACCGCAGGCCGGGGTGACGGCGACGAGGCCGGCGACCGCGCCCGACGCCATGCCGAGGAGCGAGGGCCTGCCCTTGACGGCCCATTCGACGAACAGCCAGGACACCGTCGCGGCCGCGGTCGCCACCATGGTGTTGACGAAGGCGAGGGCCGCGGCGCCGTTGGCTTCGAGGTTGGAGCCGGCGTTGAACCCGAACCAGCCCACCCACAGGAGCGAGGCGCCGATCATCGTCATGGTCAGCGAGTGCGGCGGCATCGGCTCGCGCGGGTAGCCGATCCGCTTGCCAACGATGAGCGCCCCAACGAGGCCCGCGATCCCGGCGTCGATGTGCACCACCGTGCCGCCCGCGAAATCCAGCGCGCCGAGGTTCCACAACCACCCGCCGCTGCTCGTCACCGCGTCGAGTTTGGCTTGGGCGACCTGCTTGGCGGCGTCGTCCGTGGCAGCCGCGAGGGCCTTGGCGGCAGCCGCAATGTCGTCGGGCGCGGCCGCGTACCAGACCCAATGGGCGATGGGGAAATACACGAGGGTGACCCACAGCACGATGAACAGGATCAGCGCCGAGAACTTGATGCGTTCGGCAAAGGAGCCGACGATCAGCGCGGGCGTGATCATGGCGAAGGTCATCTGGAACACCATGTAGGCGAGTTCCGGAATGACGACGCCGTTCGAGAAGGTGGCGACGTTGGACGATGGGGTGACCCCCGCCAGGAAGACCTTCCCGAGCCCGCCGACGTAGGCCGTCAGGTTTCCACCGTCCGTGAAGGCTTCCGAATAACCCCACAGCACCCAGATGACGCCCACCAGCGCCACGATCATCATGACCTGGCTGAGCACCGACAGCATGTTCTTGGTCCGCACGAGGCCGCCATAGAAGAGCGCCAAGCCTGGGATCGACATCATCAAGACGAGAAGGGAGGAGACCAGCATCCAGGCGGTGTCGCCCTTGTCGGGCGTCGGCGCGGCGGCGGGCACCACGGGCTGGGGGGCCGGGGTTTGCGCGTAGGCGGCCCCGGTCATCACCAGCAGGGCCACGACGCCCAGTCCCAGGCTGGCTCGCTTTGGCGTCAATTCAGGCAAAAATCTCATGTTTCGGAGCTCCGGTCTGGATAGGTTTGGGCCTGCTTCGCCGCGCTTGGCGACAGTTCGGCCGATGGATCGGTGGATCGAACCCGCCGAGCGCCGGCGAGGCTGGGCGCCGTCAGAGGGCGTCCGCGTCCTTCTCGCCCGTGCGGATGCGGACGGCCCTTTCGAGCGGGGTGACGAAGATCTTCCCGTCGCCGATCTGCCCGGTGCGGGCCGTGGCGGTGATCGCGTCGATGACGGCGTCGAGCAGTTCGGCGGCGACCGCCACCTCGATCTTCAGCTTGGGAAGGAAACTCACGGCATATTCGGCGCCGCGGTAGATCTCGGTGTGGCCTTTCTGGCGTCCGTAGCCCTTCACCTCGGTGACGGTCAGGCCGTGCACGCCGACCGCCGTCAGGGCATCACGAACTTCCTCGAGTTTGAACGGCTTGATGATCGCCATCACTATTTTCATCTCGGCACATCCTTTTGAGCCGCCAAGCCCAGGCCTCGGCGGCGCGCATCGCTCAGCTCCGAAACCTTCCCGGCTTCCGGCGTGAGCGTCGCCTTTCAAGGCGTGTGCCAAAATGGTTTGTTCACCGAAAAAAGCGCTGTTTTCGCCATAAACAAGGGAACCGACGGGAACGGTGCTGCGGAATGACGCCGAAAGGCGCAGATGATTGCCTATGAAACAGGCAGACCCGTCAGCTCCATCGATTTCGGCTCAGCGCACCCGGATCAATCCTTCCTGGGCAACGGAGGCGGCCAGCGCGCCCTGCCGCGTGTAGATGAGGCCTCGCGTCAAACCTCGTCCGCCCGACGAACTCGGGCTGTCCTGGACGTAGAGCAGCCAATCGTCGGCGCGAAACGGCTGGTGGAACCACAGCGCGTGATCCAGGCTGGCGACCTGGAGGTTGGGATCGAACAGCGACCGGTTGTGGGCCACCAGCGCAGTGTCCAGCAGCGTCAGATCGGACAGGTAGGCGAGGCAGGCACGGTGAGCCGCAGCCTCGTCCGGCAAGGGCGCGGTGGCGCGCATCCAGATGAGCTGGCTCGGCGGGCGCCGCACCTTGCTGCCGCCCGCGAGGTAGCGGGTCGGGTCCACGGGGCGCAACTCGACGGGCCGCTCCCGCTCGAGATAGCGTTTGACCGCCTCGGGCAGCAGCGCCGGAAAGCACGCGATCAACTCCTGTTCGTTCGGCAGGCTTTCGGGCGGGGGGACGTCGGGCATCGGCAGGTGATGCTCAAGCCCGGGTTCGTCGACCTGGAACGAGGCCGACAGGGTAAAGATCGGCTGCCCGTGCTGGATCGCCACGCACTGCCGCGTCGAGAAACTCCGGCCATCCCGCAGACGCTCCACCTCGAAAACGATCGGCACCGACGGATCGCCCGGCAGCATGAAATAGCCGTGCAGCGAGTGGGGGGCGCGGTCCGGCACGGTCTTGGCGGCGGCCACCAGGGCCTGGGCGATCACCAAGCCCCCGAAGACCCGTTGCCAGCCGATCTGCGGGCTGTGCCCGCGATAGATGTTCTCCTCGATCTGCTCGAGATCGAGGAGGCCCAGAAGGTCGGCCACCGAAAAAGTCATGAGCCTGCCCCGCGTTCCCGCTTCGATCCCGATTCACGAACGCCGATCACGGCCGCGCCCCGATCCGTCACCGGCATGAGGGCGCTCGCATCCGTCGGGGCGTCAGGCCCGTGCGAGGTTGGCCTTCGCCGTCGCCAGGAATTGATCCATCCGCTCCCGGATCTCGGCAGCGGACCGGACGACCCCGCCGGCTTCGAGATCCTGCCGGACCTTCAAGGCGAGGGCCTCGTCGTTGTTGCCCTCCACTTCGAGGGAAATAAGCGTTTGGGCGTATTCGGCCGCCGCCTCGCCGGTCTGGCCCAAAAGCTCCGCCGCCCACAGGCCCAGGGCGCGGTCGCGCCGGGCATGGGCCCGGAAGGTCATCTCGCCGTCATGGGCGAAGAGGTTCTCAAAAGCCTGTTCGCGCTTGTCGAAAGTCGTCATCTTGCATCATCCACCTTGCCACAACGGGCGACGGTCTGAGTATAGGCCCGATCCGCCCGAGGGAAAGCGGCGCCTTGGGGGCGCCGGGCGCGGCTCTCGCCGGGACAGCCATTACGGAAGGTCGCTTCGCCTCCTATATCGGGGTGGAGGGGAGCGCCACCCCCGACGTTGTACTGGCCCGAGCAATCGCGTAAGACGGCTTGGTGGTTGGGGTGAGTAGACCATCGCTCGACCTGGACCATCGGCCACTCGGATGATCCCAGCCTGCATCGACCGGGCGTGGATCGGACATGAAGGAGTTTTGGCCGACAATGGATTTCCTCAAGCCACGGTTGATCCCCATGAACCGCCGCCGTCGCATCTATGAGGGCAAGGCAAAGGTCCTATACGAAGGTCCGGAGCCCGGAACCCTGATCCAGCATTTCAAGGACGACGCAACGGCGTTCAACGCCAAGAAGCATCAGATCATCGATGGCAAAGGTGTTTTGAACAACCGGATCTCGGAGTTCATCTTCCAGCATCTGAACAACATCGGCGTCCCGACCCACTTCATCCGCCGCCTGAACATGCGCGAGCAGTTGATCAAGGAGGTCGAGATCATCCCGCTCGAGGTCGTGGTGCGGAATGTCGCTGCCGGATCCTTGTCGACGCGGCTCGGCCTCGAGGAAGGGACGCAGCTGCCCCGGTCGATCATCGAATTCTATTACAAGAACGACGGCCTCAACGACCCCATGGTGTCGGAAGAGCACATCACTGCCTTTGGTTGGGCCAGCCCGCAGGAGATCGACGACATCATGGCCCTGGCGATCCGGGTCAATGATTTCCTGTCCGGCCTCTTTCTCGGCGTCGGGATCCGACTGATCGACTTCAAGATGGAAACGGGTCGCTTGTGGGAAGGCGAGATGATGCGCATCGTCGTGGCGGACGAGATTTCACCCGACTCGTGCCGGCTGTGGGACGTCAAGTCCAACGACAAGATGGATAAGGATCGGTTTCGCCGCGATCTCGGCGGCGTCGTCGAGGCCTATACCGAGGTGGCGCGCCGGCTCGGCATCATGCAGGAAAGCGAAGCCACGCGGCCAACTGGGCCGCAACTCGTCCAATAGCGAAGCGAGCCGGGCGCGCACGCGGCGGCCCGGCCTTTTGATCCTGCTGGGCTCAAGTGAAGCCCTCCGCAAAGCATCGTCTTGGTGCAAACGGATCTTGGATCTCAACGTCCTGCGCTTCTGCGGCGCTTTCCGCCCGTGGCGCATCCCATCGAACCAAGCAATCACATTTGGTCGGCATGAAGCCGCAAGTCGACCTGGCCTGATTCGACGTCGCTGCAGGCGGCTCTGTCCGGTTCAAAAAGCTTGTACCGCAAAGCCTTGCCGGACGATCCTCGTCGGTTCGCCAAGCCTAATGGCCTGACGACACGTGCTCCCTGACGCCCGAAAGCAGCAGCCAGCACAGGAACAGGCCCAGGACGTTGACCATCACCACCGTGAAGGTGATCCAGAGCCGGGACGGCTTGGTGGCGTAATCGGTCAGGTCCGGCTCGACGATCCGCTCGATGTAGAGCTGCTTGCGGCGGACTTCCGCCCGGGCTGTGTCGAGGGCCGTGTTGGCGGCCGAAAGGGCCTTGGTGGCGAACTCGCGCTCCAGCACCATGCGCTGATAAAGCCCGAGCTTGTCGGCCAACCCTTCCTGCGACGTCGTGATACGGGCACGCTCCCGATCGATCTGGGCCCGGGTGGCGTCGGCCTGGCGCAGCAGGGCCGACATCGCGGGATTGTTGGGGGAGCCCACCTTCATGTCGGCGATGCGCGCCTGGGTTTCGGCGAGGTCGGCGCCGAGCTTGGCGACGAGGGTCGACACCATCACCGAATTGTTGACGGGGTCGATCATGGTTTCCTTGTTCTGGAAGTCCGTGATCGCCACCTGGGCGTCGGTCAGCCGTGTCTCGTCGCGGCCGACCTGCTCCTCGGCGGCCGAAACCGCGTCCTTCTGGATGCGGGCGTTCAGCTGGTTGACCAACTGTTCGCTGAGATCGAGGATGCCGACCGCGATCGCGTGGGCGTCGTCGGGACGGAAGGCCTCGACCTCAAGGGTCGTCACGCCGGTCGCGGAACTGTAGGTCACCCGCGTCATCTTGGTGTAGAACTTGAACAATTCCTCGTTGGTCGCGCCGTAGATGATCGAGGGATAATGGGACAGCATGTCGGTCCCGGGCCGCCCGTACATCTCGGCCAGCGGCATCTTCTGTTGCAACTCCCGGACGGCGTCCCGCGACAGAATATAATTCTGCACCGAATAGGTGTCATCCTCCGAGCGGCCAAGGCCCGTCATCTTGAGGAAAACGCCGAGGCCCGTGCCGCCGCTCGGCTTGGAAGCGGTCCGCACCACGAAGGCCGCCGTGGACACGTATCGATCACTGGCGATCAGCCCGAAATAGCCCACCGCCACCAGGGTCGGCGAGAAATAAACCAGCAGACGAAGCAGCCGCCGCCATTGCAGCCTGCTGCGGACCCGGTTCAACACCTTCACAACTGGCGTGGGCTTGCCTGGTGCGCCGCGCAGTCCACGCCCCGTCGCCGGGCCGACCTCGTTGCGACCCGTGCGTTCCAGCACCTCGGTCAACTCGACCTCGCGGACGTCGGTCATTCAAAACTCTTGGTTGCGGGCCCGAGGCCCCGAGCCATGCTGAACGACGCCATAAGAGTTCCAATTGTCATTTTCAGGGCCACGGATGCCGCTGGCTCGACGCCTTAACCGGGCGGCATGGCCGTGCTAAAGTGATAAGGGGTAGCACGATGTCGTCCGGCACATCGAGGGCGATGAAATCGCTCGCTTCAACGGGGAATGTGTTCAACACAGCCGAAGGCGCTCCAGCCGTAATTCGGTTCCAATCGCCAGTTAGTCGGCGACGGCTGCGACCGTTCCGGTCCTAGCTTCCGCAACGGCCGGTGTCCAGGGTCATGGTTGGAGGGTCGGGCGGCGAGCTGGCAGCCCGGCGTTCCGAGACGTCGATGAGGACGAGGGTCAATGAAGCCGTTGCGAAACGAAGAAGTCGAAGTCCAGACCGTTCAGCTCGTCCGGATCATGCCGGATACCGGGGACAGGATCGACAGCCTCGACGCGCAAACACGCGGCCGGCGGAGCTGGATGAGGAACCTGCCGTTCTTTGTCGTCGTGATCCTGCCGACGCTTCTTTCGGCCTTGTATTTCCTGCTGGTGGCGGCGCCCCGCTTCCAGTCGGAAGTCAAGTTCGTGGTCCGCACCCCTGGGAGCACCGCGACAAGCGAACTCGCCTCGCTGGTGCAGGGATCCGGCGTCATGCGTTCGGGCGACGACGCTTATATCGCCAAGGCCTACATGCTGTCGCGCGATGCCATGGAGCAGTTGATCAATCAGAACGGCCTCCGGGCTGTGTTCGACGGCGCGGGTGCCGATCTCCTTTGGCGCTACCCCGGCCCGTTTCGGTCGTCCGACCAGGAAGGCCTGCTGAAACATTACCTCAAGTTCGTGGCCGTCGATTATGAAACGTCGAGTGGGATCAGCACGTTGACGTTTCAAGCCTTCAACCCGCCCGACGCCCAGCGGCTGGCCGGCGCCCTGCTGGCCCACACCGAGGCTTTCCTCAACAGCCTGAACACCCGGGCCCAGAGCGACGCCGTGCAAACCGCCCTGAAGGATGTGGAGGACGCCAAGCAGCGGTCCTACAAGGCTCTCGACGCCGTCACGGCCTTCCGCAACCGCGAAAGCGTGATCGACCCCACGAAGGCGTCCACCGGCATCGTTGAAAGCATTTCAAAGCTTTCGCTGGAAACCTCGAGCACCAACGCGCGGCTCGCCGAACTCGCCGTCACGACGCCGCAAAGCCCCGAGATCAATTCCCTGCGCACGCGCGTCAACGCCCTCCAGGACCAGATCACCAAGCAGCGCCAAACGCTCGGCGGCACCAGCACGTCACTCGCGCCCCGCATTTCCGAATACGAGCGCCTCCTCCTCGAGCAGACATTCGGCGAGCGGGCCTTCCTGTCCGCCCTGACCTCGCTCGAAGCGGCCCGCCTGGACGCCGAACGCCAGCGCGTGTTCCTTGAAGGGGTGACGACGCCGGACCTGCCCGACTTCCCGGCCTATCCCTACCGGCTGCTTTCGGTGCTCGGGACCTTCGTGGTCGCGCTCGCGGTGTGGCGCGTCGTCAGGACCTATTTCAAAGATCTCCGGAGCCACGCAAAACGATGAGCGCGCAACCCTCGGCGGCCCTCGACCAATCCGTCGGCCCATTCGGCCTGTCGCCTGCGGCGGGAGGACCGGCGCTGGTGCGTGAACGCGCCATCGCGGCGGTCGACATCGTCAAAGAATTCGATACAGAGCATGGCCGCCGGCGCGTGCTGGACGGCATCTCGTTTCGAGTCCGCATGGGCGAGCGGATCGCCATCCTGGGCCGCAACGGCGCCGGCAAGTCCACGCTGATTCAAATCCTGTCGGGTTTGCAACGGCCCACCGCCGGCCACGTGGAAAGAGGGTTGCGCATGTCCTGGCCGCTCGCCTTCGCGGGCGGCTTCGAGGGCGACCTCACGGGCTACGACAACATCCGCTTCATCTCCCGGGTCTACAACGCGCCTTTCCGCGAAGTGTTCGACTATGTCGACAGCTTCGCCGAACTCGGCAAGCTCCTCTACGAGCCGATGCGCTTCTATTCGTCGGGCATGAAGATGCGGATCGGCTTCGCGCTCTCGCTCGCCATCAATTTCGATTGTATCCTGATCGACGAGGTCATCCTGGTGGGCGACCGGCATTTTCAGCAGAAATGCGTCCGCGAATTGTTCGAGTACCGCAAGCACTGCGCCATGATCATCGCCACCCACGGCATGGACGTGGTGTCGGAATATTGCTCGCAGGCCCTTGTCATGAAGAACGGGCGGGGTCGCGTCTTCACCGACATCGACCTCGCGGTGAAGATCTACTCGTCGCTTTGAGCCTGGCAGCGGCCCGAGATCAGTCGGGCTGCCGCGTGAAGCTGATGAGCCCGAGGGCCATGTGGCCTTCCAGCACGCCTTCGTCGTTCATGAAGTGAACCTCGATGTTATGCTCGGGTTGCTTGTGCCGCATGGTGAAAACGCCTTCAAAGGCGCCGCCGTCGCTGGGCCGGATCACGATCTTGGCGATCGGCCGACCCTCGCAGAACATGGTGAGACGAAAGGGCGTGCCCCGCGCCTCGACCGAGAAGGCCACCACGATTTTGACCTGGTAGCCACCCGGCGGCAGGTGAAAATAAGGTCCATAGTAGATGATGCGCGCCCCGCCCGTGACATCCGCGACGGGGGGGGCCACCTCGTCGGGCTTGTCGCCGAACAGAAAGACGCCGGATGGCCAGGTGATGGTCGCGATCTCGTCGCTGATGGCGCCCAGCACCATCGGGGACAGGACCTGGCGCACCAGTTTCGCTTGATCGGCCGAAATGGTCTCGCTCAGCCGATCAAGGTGGGCATAATCCCCAACCCGGTTCTGAAGAGCCGTTTCAAGCGACCATGGATCGTCAACGGAGCCGCAAAACTCTTCCATGAGGGCGCCCCCGTCAGCCTCCGACAGGGCGAGGCCGATCTCGCCGACCAGCACGGTCGCGACGTCGCGCGCCGAAACCGTACTCCGGTGGATCAGGGTGACGGCCGCGTTCTGCCGAAGAAGATGGTTGGCGGACGCGCTCGATGTTTGATGGCGGAGCGCCATCGGAAGATCGCAATGTTTCACCGCCTGAACGAAGCGGACGCTGTCCACCGGATCGTCGAGCACGCCGATCACAGACACCCGCCCCGGCTCGATGGCGTCTATCACGGCCCGGTTGGGATGCTGCACCATGAGGACGCGCGGCGGGCCCCCGAGGCGGCCGATGTCGTCGCAATCGTGGTCGCGGCCCGCTTGACGCACTTCGATTGACGGCGAAGCGCGGACGCAGGCCTCGCGAACAAACGCCGAAACCCAGGCACCGAGGACGCTTTCCGCGCCGATCACGATGGTGTCGTGAACATCCGCCTGTCTCGGCACTAGACCTGATCTCCGTCACACAAGTTCTGGATGCGGCACAGGGCCGGCGTTCGCCGGACCACTGCCATCCCCATAGCCGGATGGGGTCGCCACCCGCAAGACGGTTGAGGGCCGGAAGGGCGACCCGGGCCGGATCGGAGGCCGCTTCAATTCCGGCCCGTTTCATTCTACATGACGCCCCTACATGACGCCGCAGGCCTCGTCCGGTGTGCCCCGGCCGTCGCGGGACCCCGTCGACCCCGGGTCCGCTACCCGACCACCCGAGGTGACTGGAACACGATGCCGACAATTCTGTTCGACGGAAAGGACGCCTACCGCAAGGGGGGGACCGGCATCGCCACCTATGCCCGGACGCTCGGCACGCTGGCGCGCAAGATGGGGCTGACCACCCAGCAGGTGGTGTCGAGCGAATACCCCCTCGACAAGAAAGACCCGATCCTCAACGAGATCCGTTTCCACGACGTCGCTTCCAAGCGCATGAGCCTGTCGCAAACGCTGCGGGTCGGGTGGAACTGTTCGCTCGGCGGCTTCGCCGACATCAGGCCCGAACGGGTGTTCAGCACCGGCGCGGTGATCGATCCGACACCGGAAAGCAGGAAGGCCTTCGAAACCACTTACGCGAGCTTCAAGCTTTTCCTGACCGCCGAAGCGCTCTACCACGTCCACGGCCGGCGCGCCGTCATGCGCTTCGAGGCGACGCCGGACATCTTCCACGCCACCTTTCCGATGCCGTTGCGCGTCCGCGGCGCGGTGAACCTTTACACCATCCACGACATCATCCCGATCCGGCTGCCCTACACGTCCTTGTCGAACAAGAAGGTCTTCTACAACCTCACCAAGGAGATCTGCGCCAAGGCCGACCACGTGGTGACCGTGTCGGAGTTCTCGCGCCGGGACATCATCAAGCTGACCGGCATTTCCGAGGACCGAATCACCAACACCTACCAGAGCGTGAGCATGCCGGCCCATATCCTGGCCCGCAGCCCCGACGCGGTGGCGGCCGACCTCGACCACATCTTCGGCCTGGAGCCGGACGGATATTTCCTGTTCTTCGGCGCCATTGAGCCCAAAAAGAACGTGTCGCGGCTGATCGACGCCTTTCTGGCGTCGGGGTCCAAGCGCCCGCTCGTGGTCGCGGGCGGACTCGGCTGGCAGTTCGAGGGCGACGTCAAGCGCATGCAGGACGAACGGTTCCTCAGCTACCGGATGTCCGGGGCAAGCATCGCGCCCCAGCGCAGCGTGCGCCATGTCGATCACGTTCCCTTCGACCAGTTGGTGAGCCTGATCCGGGGGGCGCGGGCGCTGGTTTTCCCATCGCTCTACGAAGGTTTCGGATTGCCGGTTCTCGAGGCGATGCTGCTCGGAACGCCGGTGATCACCTCCAACGTGTCGTCGCTTCCGGAGATCGCCGGAAAGGCCGCCCTGCTGGTCGACCCGACGGACGTGAACGCGATCGCCCGCGCCATTCGGACGCTGGACAAGGATTCGGATCTTTGCCTCGACATGATCGAGCGCGGGCGTCAACAGGCCGCCAAGTTTTCCGTGGAACGCTATGAGCGAAACATCGCAGACCTTTACCGCAAATTCGCAAGCTGAAGCGGTGCTGTTGGCCTGGGTTTGTTCGGTTGTGCGGCACTAGACAATTGGTGATCGGCAAGTCTAACAAGGCTTCAACAACCATCCCCCGAAATCACCGGATTGAATGTTTCCACGGCCAAACCGTCGTTCTTCCGCGGCCAGCGCGTCTCCGTCGACCCCGGGCGGGCGGCGGCGAGCACGGACCACGGGCCGTCCGGCACCCATCGGCAATCGTTCCAGCAGGGCGGACCTGGTTCTCGCCGGATTGGTCCGGTCAAGGGCGCCGGTTGCACATCCGGTCCGCTCCGGATACCGATTGTTGTTTAACGGTAAGTCGTGCGGCAACTCGCTCGGGGCGTCGGTTGGTCGTTGAAGGGCTCGCTTGACCGAAAGCGAAAGAGGCACATTGAAAAACAACTCTGAAGTCGCAGTCGTTGGGCGTTCGTGCCGCCTTCCCGGCGCCGGTTCCGTGTCGGGACTGTGGGCGATGCTTCGCGAAGGCCGCTGCGCCGTGACCCGCGTTCCGTCGGACCGCTGGTCGCTGGACCGCTTCGGACATCCCCGGCACAGCGAACGCGGGCGCAGCTACACCTGGGCGGCGGGCGTTCTGGACGATATCTGGGGCTTCGATCCGTCGACCTTCGGCATTTCGCCGCGCGAAGCCGAGCAGATGGACCCGCAACAGCGCCTGCTCCTGGAACTCACCTGGGAAGCGCTCGAGGACGCCGGGATCCAGCCCTCCAACCTGGCGGGGTCGGAAACCGGGGTTTTCGTCGGCGCCTCGACGACCGACCACGGCAACGCCAAGATGTTCGACATCGCTTCGACGGACGCCTACTTCGCGACCGGCAACGCGGCCTCCATCCTGGCAAACCGTATTTCCTACATCTACGACCTGAACGGCCCCAGCTTCACGGTCGACACCGCCTGCTCGTCCTCGCTGGTGGCGCTCGACGCCGCCGTGCAGGCCTTGCAGAGCGGCCGCATCGAGACCGCCATCGTGGGCGGCGTCAGCATTTTGACGACCCCGTTCCAGTTCGTGAACTTTTCACAGGCCTCCATGCTGTCCCGCACTGGCCTGTGCCAGGCCTTCTCGTCCAAGGCCGACGGCTACGTCCGGGCGGAGGGCGGCGCCGTGCTGGTGCTGCGCGCCCAGGGAAGCGTCGCGCCGGGCAAGGACCGCGTGCATGGAACCATCGTGGGAACCCGGGTCAACTCGGACGGCCGCACCAACGGCATCGCCCTGCCGTCGAAGAAGCGCCAATCCCAACTCCTCGAACAGCTTTACGGCGAATACGGCATCGACCCCAACCAACTCGCCTTTGCGGAGGCGCATGGCACCGGGACACCCGTGGGTGACCCCGTCGAGGCGACGTCGCTGGGCGAGGTTCTGGGCCGCCGCAGGGCGGATCCGCTGCTTATCGGTTCCATTAAGTCCAACATCGGCCACACCGAGGCGGCCGCAGGCGTCGCCGGCTTGTTAAAGGCCATGCTGGCGCTGGAGCACGACCTCCTGCCAGCCTCGCTTCACTGCGACGAGCCCAACCCGAACATCGATTTCGACCGGTTGAACCTGCGGGTCGCGTCGGAAGCCACGCGCCTCGGCCGCACCGCCAAGCCGCGCCTCGCCGGGGTGAGCTCCTACGGGTTCGGCGGCACGAACGCCCACGTGATCCTGGCCGACGCGCCCGCGCCCGCGCCCGCCCTGGAAGGACGTCAGCCTTCCCTCCTGATGCTGTCCGCCAATAGCCGAACGGCGCTGGCGGCCTTGGCCGACACTTACGCGCGGCGCTTCGAGGCGGACGCGGGAGGCCTGGGTGCCCTGGCGGCTTCGGCCAACCACCGCCGGGAAACCCTGCCCGAGCGACTGGTCCTGCCCCTTGACGCCAACCGTGACGTGCCGGCCTTGCTGCGGGCCTTCGCCGAGCAGCCCGGCGAGGCCGGTGACGAGGTGAGCGTGGGGACCGCCGTCGAGCGCGACGCGCCTGTCGCCTTCGTGTATTCGGGCAACGGGAGCCAGTGGTTCGGCATGGGCCGCGCGGCCTACGTCGACAATCCCGCCTTTAAGGCGCAGTTCGACCGGGTCGATGCCCTGTTCGCGCCCCTGGCCAGTTGGTCGCTCGCCACCATGATGAACGGTGAGGCGCTCGAAGGCGAGCTGAACAAGACCAGCGTCGCCCAGCCCCTCATCTTCGCCATCCAGTCGGCCTCCACCTTCGCGCTGAAGCAGCTCGGCCTTGTTCCCGACGTGGTCTTCGGTCACAGCGTCGGCGAAGTGGCCGCCGCCGAGGCGGCCGGCATCCTCGACCTGCCGACGGCCGTGCGGGTCATCTATTTCCGCAGCCTGCACCAGGAACTCGCGTTCGAAACGGGCGGCATGGCCGTAATGATCGGCCCGCGTGAAGCGGCCGAAAGCCTGGCCTCGAGCATCCCTGACGTTTCCATTGCGGCTTACAACAGCCCGCGGGCCTTTACCTTTTCGGGCACCGCGCAGGCGCTCGACCTGCTTGCCGGGTCGGCCCGGCGCTTGAAGGCGCGCGTCCAGAAGCTCGACATCGCCTACCCGTTCCACAGCGCGCTCATCGCTCCCATCGAGCAACCCATGCTGGCCGACCTCGGCGTGCTGGACGCGGCAGAAGGGTCGGCCAAGTTCGTGTCCACCGTCACGGGCGCGGAGATCGAGGGCGGCGCCCTCACGGCATCCTATTGGTGGCGCAACGTTCGCCAGTCCGTGCTGTTCTCGCAGGCGATCGAGGAAGCGTTCCGCCTGGGCGCCCGCGTGTTCGTCGAGGTCGGGCCCAGTCCCATCCTGCTGTCCCATGTCAACGACACCTTGGGGTCGGGCGATACCGCCATAGCGACGGTGCCGGTGCTCGAGCGCAAGCAGAAGGGCAACGACCCCTTCCAACGGGCGGTCGCCACAGCCCTGTCGCGCGGCGCCGCGCTGGCTCCGGGATCGGCGGCCCTGGGGGATGATCCGGGGCCGCGCTCGGATCTGCCGAGCTATCCCTGGCAAAGGAAGGTTTACCGCTTGGCGGACACCGCCGAGGCCATCTCCTTCCTGACGCCCCGGCCCTGGCATCCGCTGATCGGGTCGCGCTATGCGACCGATCAGCTCGAATGGCATTCCCAGGTCGACACCGCCCTTATGCCATTCCTCGCCGACCATGTCGTGGACGGCCACATCCTGTTGCCGGGCGCGGCCTTCGCCGAAATGGCCCTCGCCGTTGCGCGGGACTGGCTGGGCAGCGAAACCGCCGCCATCGCGGATTTCGAAATCCAGCAGCCCATGATCCTGACCGCCGCGGGATCGCGGGACGTGCGCTGCCGCGTGCAGCCCGTCACCGGCACGGTGGAGATCATGAGCCGGCCGCGCCTCGCCCAGGCGGCTTGGCAGGTCCATGCCGTTGCCAAGATCCTGCGTCACGCGGGGTCCCCCGAAACGACGCCGGATTGGCACCCGGGGCCCGAAAACGTCACGATGACGGGCGCGGCGCTCTACCCGGCGGCGGCGGCCTCCGGGTTGCGATACGGGCCGGCGTTCCAGCTGCTCGACACGGCCCGTCGGGTCGGGCCCGATGCCATCGTAGTCGATCTCACTGAAGGCGTGGGCGATCCGCGCTTCGGTTTCGATCCGGCCCGCGTCGATGCCTGCTTTCACGGCCTTGTTCTGCTTTACGCCGGGCTCGCCCTCAAGGGGCGGCTCAAACCCTACGTTCCCGTGGGTATGGCTGAGCTGAAGCTTTTCCGGCCGGGTGCCGCCATCACCCGCGCCTATATCGAGGTGGTCAAGAGCGACGAACGCACCATCATCGTCAACCTGACTCTCGTGGACGCCGCCAACATCACCGTGGCGGTCATGCACAAGGCACGCTTCCAGGCGATGAACGCCTTTCGCACGGTGGAGCGGCCGATCGACTACATCGGCCAGAAGACGGTTTTGGCGGCAGAGCCGCTCGCCGTTCATGAAGAGCCCGCGATCACCGCCGAGCAACTCGTGGCGGCCGCCCGGCGGACTGGGCGCCTGGCCCACGCCGAGGCCCGCCCGGCTGGCGATTACGTGCTGCTTGAAGGGTGGGCGACGGCGGTAGGCTTCGGCTTCGCCGAAGTATTGGCCGACGACGGCACGGTGCGGCTCGATGACCTTGTGACCTCGGGCCGGCTTCCCGCGCGTCTCAAGCCGTGGTGCGCCCGGCTTCTTGCCGGTCTCGAGCAGAGCGGCCTCGCCAAGCGGACCGGTTCGGGATCGGATGTGGCGATCGAAGACGGGGCGGAATTGCCCGATCCGCGCGACATCCTGCATGCCATCGCGGCCGACCATCCCGACCGGTCGGCCGAACTCCTTCTCGCGGCCCGCACCGGGGCGATCGTGGACGCGCTGGCCAGTGGCCGGTTCAACGGCGACACTCCGGTGACACCCACGGCCATCGACAGCTTCGATTACGGGGCCACGGCCGCGCTGGCCTCGGCCGACCTGCTGGTCGCCGTTCTCGATGAGCTGAAAGCTGCCTGGCCGAAGGACCGCGCGATGCGGATGCTTCAGCTCGGCGATGGGCCCTTGTCGCCCGATGCGGTGCGCTTGGCCGAGAGCCATTCGGCCGAACTGACGATCTTTGAAACCGATCGGCGGCGGCTCGAACGTGCCCGCCTGGCCTTTGACAAGCAGGATCGTCTCTTTTTCGCAGGCTCGCTCGACCAGCTCGGTGCGGCCTCGTACGACATCGTCTTGGGATCCCAGACCCTGCATCGCGTCATGCCCGACCGGGCGTCCTGGTCGGCGCTCGCCGAAGCCATGGCGCCAAGCGCCGTCCTGGTGGCGATCGAACCCGAAAGCTCCGTCTTCCGCGACCTGGTGTTCGGCCTCCAGGTCGCGTTGACCGAGGATGCCGCGACAAGCGAGGCGCGCTATCCGGGCCTCGCCTCCGAAGCGGGCTGGCAGCGCGTTCTTGACGAGATGGAACTGACCGACGTGTCGGTGCTGCCAACGATCGGCACCGATTTCGGCCTGCTTTGCGTGGGTCAGAAAAGCTCGGCGCGCGCCACCAAGGCCTTCAAGGGCGAAGCCCTCGTGATCGGCGGGGACGGGTCCCTCGGCGGAGCCGCCAGCGCGCTGGCCAAAATGTTGATGTTCTCGGGTCTCAAGGTGTCCAGCCTGCCCGAGGGAGGCCTCGACGGCGAGGCCGTGCCCGAAATCCCCGAAACAGTGATCTATCTGGCGGGCTCCTCGCGGGCCTCCTCGGCCGAGCAATTGGCTGAGCGGTGCCTGGCGTTGAGGCAGCTCGTGCTCGCCATTGGCAACCGGAAGACGTCCCTGTGGATCGTCTGCCCAGGTGCTACGCGGGCCGGCGACAGCAATGCCAGTGCCGTCGAGTCGGGAGTCTGGGCCTTCGCCCGGACGCTTGCGAATGAAATCCAGACGCTGGACATCCGCCGCGTCGATCTCGTGCCGGGATTGTCGGCCGACGTGGCGGCGCGGCGTTTGCGCGACGTGATCCTGTCGGGGACCACCGAAACCGAGATCATCGTGGACGCGTCGGGCACGCAGGTGCTGCGCTTCGCCCGCGTCACGCCGCCGGCCGCCGACGCGGTCGACGCCCAGGACACCGTTCGCCGGCTGGTTAAGGGCGACAACGCCAGCCTCGACCGGCTGCGCTGGGCTTTCGAAGCCCGGACGGCGCCGGGCCCCGACGAAATCGAGATCGCCGTCGAGGCCTCCGGCCTCAATTTCCGCGACGTGATGTGGGGCTTGTCGATCCTTCCCGAGGAAATCCTGGAAGACGGATATGCCGGCGCGACGCTTGGTCTCGAATGCGCCGGGCGCGTCGCCCGGGTCGGCGAGGGCGTGACGGGCTTCGCCGTGGGCGACAAGGTCCTGGCCTTCGCCAAGGCGGCGCTCGCCACCCATGTCACCGTGTCGACGAGCGTGGTCGCAGCTATCCCCGAGAACATGTCGGTGGTGGCGGCGGCAACGATCCCGGTGGCCTTTCTTACGGCCTATTACGCCCTGATCCGCTGTGCGCGGCTCGATGAGGACGAATGGGTGCTGATCCATGGCGGCGCGGGTGGCGTCGGCTTGGCAGCCCTGCAGATCGCGCGGTGGCGCGGCGCCCGCATCATCGCCACGGCGGGCTCGACCGAGCGGCGCGACCTCCTGACCGCGCTCGGCGCCGAACACGTGTTCGACTCGCGGTCCAACCAGTTCGTCGACGACATCCGCCGGGTGACGGACGGCGGCGTCGGCGTCGTTCTCAACAGCCTATCGGGCGAGGCAATGGAGCGCAGCATCGCGGTGCTGCGTCCGTTCGGGCGTTTCGTGGAACTCGGCAAGCGCGACTATGTGGCCAACACCCACATCGGGCTAAAGCCTTTCCGGAAGAACCTGTCGTATTTCGGCGTCGACCTCGACCAGTTGATCCTGAAGGACGATACCTCGGGCAAAAGCCTTTTCGACGACGTGATGGCCTTGTTCACCGACGGCTCCCTTTCGGCGCTGCCCTATCGGGTTTTCGGATCGGACGACGTCGTGGAGGCCTTCCGCGTGATGCAGCGATCCGGCCACGTGGGCAAGATCGTGATCACGCCGCCCGCCTTGTTGGCGGGGCCGGCCCACGCGCCGGTCGCCTTCTCGGTCGCGGGTGACCGCACGCACTTGATCACCGGCGGGCTTGGCGGCTTCGGGCTGGAAACGGCGCGCTGGCTGGTCGACCGTGGGGCGAGGTACCTGGTGCTGGTTGGCCGCTCGGGCGCGTCGAGCGAGGAAGCCCGGCAAGCGGTCGCTGCCTTCACGGCGGCGGGCGTTTCCGTGAACGTGGTGGCCCTCGACATCACCGAGGAGGACGCGGTTTTCGACATGCTGGCCGAGGTTTCCCGGACCATGCCGCCACTCGCCGGGGTGATTCATGCCGCCACGGTGTTCGAGGACGCCATCGTGGCCAACATCGAGGCCAAGAAACTCCATGCGGTTCTGTCGGCGAAGGTCAAGGGCGCGGAGATCCTCGATCGCGGCACGCGGACCCTCGATCTCGATTATTTCCTTCTTTACTCGTCGGCCACCACCCTGATCGGCAATCCCGGACAAGGCGCCTATGTGGCGGCGAACGCCTTCCTGGAAGGCCTCGCCCGCCGTCGGCGCAAGGAGGGGCTGCCCGGGTTCGCGGTGGCCTGGGGGGCGATCGAGGATGTCGGCGTACTGACCCGCTCGGCCTCCAGCACGACCAACATCCTGGCGCGCTCGGGGGTGCTGGGCATGGTGGCGCGCAACGCCCTCGATCACATGGCCGACATCCTGCCCTTCGCCGCAACCATGCCGGACCCCGGCATGCTGGCCGTGGCGTCGGTCAACTGGTCGGCCGCGCGGGAGCACCTGCCGGTTCTCCGGTCCAACAGCTTTTCCGAACTCATGCACGGCGTGCAGGTGTCGGAAGCGGGAGACGTCGCGAAGATCAACGTCCGAACCATGATCGAGCGGGATGGCCCCGCGGCGGCCTCGAAGAAGATCGTGGACACCATCCTCGACGAGATCGCCCGGATCCTGCGCCTGCCCCGAGAGGATGTCAGCCGCACCAAGCCGCTCATGGAGATCGGCCTGGATTCGTTGATGGCTGTCGAACTCGGCATGGGATTGGAGGAGCGCTTCACGCTCGAAGCGCCGCTTTCAACCTCGGCCGGCGCCATGAGCGTCGCCGAACTCGGCGACTACATCATCGGCCTGGCCGGCAACACCCACGACAGGGAGCAAACGTCCGAAACGGTGGCCATGCGTCACCTCGATCCGGACATCCGGCGCGAGCTTGCCGACGCCATGCCGGATCTCGCGGACGGATCGGATACCCTGCGCAAGGAAATCGTGCATTGAAGCCTCGTCATCCGGGCGATTTTACTCGCCCGGGTGACGAGCCCGGCTCCGATCTGGCTTAGGACCCTTCAGATAGAGCGCGGGTTTAGCCCCGCGATGCCAGGCGGTCGAATGCGCCGGGCCCAATCCCGACGGTTCAAACGCAACGGGGCACCACCGACCCAGTTTGGCGCGGCCATCGAGCCACAGTCGCGGCGAGGTTTGGGGCGACGGCCGATCCCCAACATGAATGAACCGCCCCACCAGGGACCTGGTGGAACGGTTCAAGCCGGCAAGCCTTTGGCGACGTTCGGCTACTTCGCCACGCTGGCGATGCCGGCGCCCGTCGAAAGCGGGGCCGCGACCGTGTTGAACACCTGGAAGATCTTCTGAATTTCGGTGAACGGCGCGTTGGATATGTACAGCACGTCCTTGTTGAAGATTGGAAAGCTCTGCGCCAGGAAGATCCCAGCGGGATCGCGCAGGTTGAGGCGGTAAACCACCGGCACCCACCCGGCCCTGATCAAGTGACTGTTCGGCCGAAGGGCGCGCGCGATCTGCGGCGGCTCGTAGCGGAACACGAACACGCCCGCCGGATCGGCCCGATAGTCCTGCAGGCCCCCCACCTTGGCGAGGGCCTCGGCCAAACTGATCGAATCGGCTTCGAACGCGATCTTGGCGCTCGCGCTCGCGGCGCCATAGGCCAGGAAGGCTTGCGGGTCGCGCACCAGCGTCAACACGTCGCCCGGGCGCATGAACACGTTCTCACGCGGGTTGCTGACCACGCGCACCATCGGCACCGACACCGTGGTGGGTCCGCGCGAAAGGCGCACCAGCGTCTCGTTGACGGGTGCCCGGACGCCGCCGGCCATCGCCACGACGTCGAGGATACGGTCGCCCTTGGCGGTGAGCGGCACGCGGGCGCCGGACGCGACTTCGCCCGTCACCGTCACGGTGTTGCTGATGGGTCCGCTTCCGTTGACGAGAACCTGGGGCTGGATGGCCTTGCCCTCGAGCGCTTTCTCGATTGCGAGTTGGACGCTCTCGGTCGTCAGCCCCTTGACGTTGATCCGCCCCGCGTAGGGCACGGAGATTTCACCGTCCCGCCCGACCGCCTGCTCGGGCACGGTGGAACTCTTCGCCCCGCTTGAAAAGCGGTCGGTCGACAGCGGGGCCGAGAACAGGCCGTTCGCGCCGGCTTCCCAAATGGTGACGGACACGAAGTCGCCGACACCGATCCGCAGGTCGGCCGAGGGACGGTAGTCGCCGAAATGGGCCGAAAACCCGTCGGGTGGACGCCGCCGGAGAACCGAGACGGCCGCGTCGTCGACGTCGACGACCTCATAGCGGCTTTGCTGCGTTTCATCCCCATTGGGCTTGGACTGCTCCAGGACGTCCCTCGTCGTAGGCCCATCGGCTGGCAAAGACGAACAGCCGGCCAACACGGAAACCAGTGTCAGCAGCGCTACCGGACCACGAACCATTCAGCTTGCCTCGTTCTTCGCCCCGACCTTCGGGAACAACCGCGACGGCCATGTAGCATTCCTTACGCCTGTCGCACAAAGTTCCCTAAAGCATGAATGCGACCGGATTTGCTGCGCCGGCTCAAAGCGGCACACCTGTGACCAAAATAGCGCGGGCGGTCGCTGATGCGCCGCAGCATGTAGAACGCGGGAACTTCCTGAAGTAGGTTTTGGCGTGGCGGAGAGGTCAAGAGTAATGGGTCGTACCAGTCAAAGCGCATTACCCGTGAACGCACGGCAATCCCTTGAAAAACTCGTGGCGGCCCGCCGTGGCGCCGATGTTCTCGAGCCGGAAGTGCCGACGCAGTCACGTTTTCACGCGATGACGGATTTCACCACCCTGCCCGGCTACCAGGAAATCCGCGTCCAGCGCACCGCCGCCGGCACGCTCGGGATTGAAAACCCGTATTTTCGCACGCATTCCACACGGGCCGCCGCCACCACGGTGATCGATGGGCGGACTTACGACAATTTCTCATCCTACGATTACCTTGGGCTTAACGGTCATCCGGCTGTGCCGGCGGCCGCCAAGGCCGCGATCGACCAATACGGCACGTCACCCTCGGCGAGCCGCGTGGTCGCGGGCGAACGGCCCATCCACCTCGACCTCGAACGCAAGCTGGCCGACCATTACGGGCAGGAAGCAGCCGTGGCCTTCGTGAGCGGGCACGCCACCAATGTGTCGACCATCGGCGCGCTGCTCGGCCCGCGCGATCTCATCCTGCACGACCAACTAGCCCATAACAGCATCATCATGGGGGCGACGCTGTCGCGCGCCGAGCGGCGCTCCTTCCCCCACAACGACCTCAAGGCGCTCGACCAGCTGCTGATTTCGCTCCGCCCTCAGTTCAAGCGCGTGCTGATCGTGGTCGAGGGCCTCTACAGCATGGACGGGGACTCGCCCGACCTCGCCGCGCTGGTGGCGATCAAGCGGCGTCACGGCGCCTGGCTGATGGTGGACGAGGCCCATGGCCTCGGCGTCCTGGGCCAGACCGGGCGCGGGATTTTCGAACACGCCCGCGTGGACCCCTGCGACGTCGATATCTGGATGGGCACCCTGTCCAAGACGCTGTCGAGCTGCGGCGGCTATATTGCCGGTTGCGCGGCGCTCATTGAGTTCCTGAAGTGCACCTCGGGCGGGTTCGTCTATAGCGTGGGACTGCCGCCCGCGATGGCAGCGGCGGCCTCGGCCGCCCTCGACGTCCTGCATGCCGAGCCCGAGCGGGTGCAGCGGCTTCGGGACAATGGCGCGCTGTTCTGCGCGGTGGCCCGCGAACATAAACTCGACATCGGCTTCACGACCGGCTTGGCGGTGGTGCCGGTGATCGTCTACGATTCGCTTGTCGCGGTCGTCCTGAGCCAGAAGATGTTCGAGCGCGGCATCAACGTTCAGCCGATCATCCACCCGGCGGTGCCCGAGCGCACCTCGCGCCTGCGCTTCTTCATCACCTCGGAGCATACGGACGAACAGATCCGCCGGACGGTGAAGACCGTGGCCGAGGAACTGCGCGAGATCGGCGACAGCCGAGCGATCCTCAAGCGCCTGAAGTAGCGCCTGCCGCCTCAACCCGCCGATGTCGCGGTGGCGCTCGGGACGTTAGGCTGCGACGCCGACCGTCGATCATGATCAATGGTCGCCCGCTTGGTGAGACCGACCCAGCACGGTGAAGAATCGCATCGCCGCCGCGACGACCGATTCGGGAACAAAGGGTACCACGCGTGAGACCGCGGCGAGCGGCCAGGGGAAGGCGATCACCCGGGCGTTGCGCGTCATGCCCCGTTCGATCCGCTCGGCTGCTTCGTCGGCGGTGATCTCGAAGGGTTTCCAACCATGGAAGCTCGCCGACATGGGCGTCGTTACGAACCCCGGGCAGACCATGTTGATGCGCACGCCGTCGCGCGCCACCAGTTGCCGGAGCGAAAGCCCGAAGGTCAGGACCGCAGCTTTGCTGGCGCTGTAAGCCGCGGCGTCCGGCAGCGGCGCGTAAGCGGCGAGCGAACTCAACAGCACGACCTGCCCGCGTTGACGTTGCTGCATCAACGGCAGCACCGGCATGACGAGGTTCAACGTCCCGCCCAGATTGATGTCGAACACCTCATAGATCTGGTTACCAC
>CALMOK010000296.1:0-219 GCA_937871825.1 uncultured Alphaproteobacteria bacterium | reverse complement strand
GCCCCCCTTCGAGGGCGCCCGCCGCGACGCCCGCATTGGCGATCACGCAGTCAATGGGGTGGCGGGCGTCGAACCCGTGCAGCCATTCGGCCATCCCCGCCCGATCACGTGCGTCGAGATGTGCGACCTCGACCTCCGCCCCCCTAGCCCGGCATTCCGCCGCGACGGCACCCAGGCGGGCGGCGTCGCGGCCGGTCAGGCCCAGCACGGCGCCAGCGC
>CALMOK010000295.1:20059-60133 GCA_937871825.1 uncultured Alphaproteobacteria bacterium | reverse complement strand
ATCACCACATAGGTGAGCGCCACCACCAACGCCGTGACACCGATAACAAGCGCCCGCATGGCGGCGATGCGGACCCCGCCCACCTGCCACACGTCCGTCAGTGGATGCGGGATGCTCTTCTGGTTGCCGTTGTAGAGCAGGATCACGATGTGCTGCAGTACGACGATCAGGCCGAGCGACACGATGAAGCCGTTGGTGGGCCGCGCCAGCGTGAAGCGGAACAGCCCACGCTCGAGCGCGAAGCCGAGCAGCGCCACGGCCGCGACCCCGAGCACCGCCGCCACCCAGAAGCTCAGCCCATGCGAGACCGCCACCCAGGTGACGATGCTGCCCACCATGAGGAACTCGCCGTGGGCGAAGTTGATGATGCCGGTTAGGCCGAAGATGAGCGTCACGCCGATGGCGATGAGCGTGATGACGCTGGCGATCGACAGGCCGTTGAGGATTTGCTGCAGCAGGATCGCGGTCATGGAGCACCGGCGTCATGGGAAGCCAGACCGGGTCGCTTCGCGGGCGATCCCGTCTGGGTGAGGTCCGCCGGGCGGAAAGCCCGGCCGCGGCGTCACATCGGCGCCGTTTGCGGGGGCTGCTGCATGGAGCAGCTGATATCGCCGCCATTCGCCTTGGCGGCGCAAACCTCCGTCGCGTGAGTGACCTGATGGTGCGCGTTGAAGCTTAAGGTGTCGGAGGCGACGCCGTCGTGCTTGATGGCGAGAAGCGCGTCGACGGTCTTATCAGGATCGAAGCTGCCGGCTTTGGTCCAGGCTTCCGCCAGCATCTTCACGTAATCGTAGTAGAGCAGCGACACCGAGGAGGTTACGCCCTTGGGGGCTCCGGCCGCAAAATACTTGCTGAAGTAATCCTTGGCCTTGGCGTTCGAGGAAGCACCCCAGCAGATCGGCACGCAGCTCATCGTCACCGGCACGTCGGCCTGAACGGCACGCTCCTTCCAGATGCCGGGATCGACGCCGAACATGAAATAGGCCGGCGCGGCGCCGAGCTCGACCGCCTGCGGCAGGGCCGCCAGCGTCGAGTCACCGTTGTACCAGAAGTGGATCACGTCGGCGCCGAGGCCCTTGGCCCGGGTCAGGAAGGGCGAGAAGTCTGTTGTGTCGGGTGGGTAGAAGATGATGTCCGGCACGGTCTGGCCTTCGGCCTTGAGCGCCTTGATGTAGTAGGACGACAGGAACTGTCCGGTGGCGTCATTGCCGGCGATGATGACCGACGTCTTGATCGGATGATCGACGAGCGGCTTCAACAGTTCGAGCACGCCGCGCGCCGTGGAGCCGCTGCGTTCGAACTCGCGAGGTTCGCTCTGGAACAGGTAGTGGTCTGCCCCGCCGGGTGCCACGTTGGCGTCCGTCAGCACGGTGTCGAGCGTCGAGTTGCCGGCGAAGTGGAGGACCTTGGCCGGCTGAGTGATCTTGGCCATGGCGAGGGTGAAATCGTGGCTCTCGGAGCCGAAGATCGCCTTGACACCGACGTCGCGCACGAGTTCCTGGGTGGCGGCCACCGCCGTCCCGACATCCGTGCGGTCATCGCGCTTCACCAGCTCGATCTGGTAGGTCTTGTCGCCGACCTTCACGCCACCGGCGTCGTTGATCTCCTTCACGGCGAGGCTCACACCGGCCGGCAGCGTATGCCCGGCCGATACGAAGGAACCCGATTCTGCCGCCACCACCCCGATCTTCACCGTATCGGTCGCCCAGGCGGGCATGGACACCGTCGACACCAGCATTGCGGCAAGCGAAACGCCGCCAATCGTTCCTCGTCTCATCCGATCCCTCCTCCCAAGATGGCCGTTAACCGGCTCAATTCATAGGGTTGTCTGACAACCTATTTACAGTGGGACTGTAAATCGGCGTGGCTGTCAAGCGGTGACGGGATGAAAAAGTCGACGATGCCGGCTTGCCAGCGCCCGATCACTTGTCGGATAACCCTTCCAATCACGACACGGCTTGCGAGCCGCCAGGAGGAAACCATGCAGTCACGTCCGTTCGGCCGCACCGGCCGGCAGGTCAGCGAGATCGGCTTCGGGGCCTGGGCCATCGGGGCCGACTGGGGCCACGTCGAGGCCGGCGAGGCCGAGGCCGCCCTCAACGCGGCGCTCGATGCCGGCATGACCTTCATCGACACGGCCGACGTCTACGGCGACGGTCGCTCCGAGCAATTGATCGCAGGCGTGCTGAAGGCGCGCGGCGGCGAGCGGCCCTTCGTGGCCACCAAGGCCGGCCGGCGCCTGCCGCAGCAGACCGTCGCGGGATATTCGGCCGAGAACCTGTCGGCCTGGACCGACCGGAGCCTGAAGAACCTCGGCGTCGACACGCTCGATCTCGTCCAGTTGCACTGCCCGCCGACGGACCTCTACTACCATCCGGAGGTGTTCGAGCGCCTCGACCGTCTCGTCGAGGCCGGCAAGATCCGCAACTATGGCGTCAGCGTCGAGCGCGTCGAGGAGGCCCTGAAAGCCATCGAATATCCGGGCGTGACCAGCGTCCAGATCATCTTCAACATCTTCCGGCAGCGGCCGACCGAGCTGTTCTTCGGGGAGGCCAAGCGCCGCGAGGTGGCGATCATCGCCCGTGTCCCGCTCGCCTCCGGCCTGCTCTCGGGCAAGTTCAAGGCCGACACGCGCTTCGAGGCGTCCGATCACCGGCAGTACAACCGCAACGGCGAAGCCTTCGACGTCGGCGAAACCTTCTCGGGCGTGAACTACGACACGGGGCTCAAGGCCGTCGAGCAAGTGCGGCCCCTCGTCGGGGAGCATGCCACCATGGCGCAGTTCGCCCTGCGCTGGATCCTGATGTTCGACGCCGTGACGGTGGCCATCCCCGGCGCCAAGAACTCGGCCCAGGCGAAGGGGAATGCCGCCGCCGCCAACCTGCCGCGGCTCGACGAGGCCACGATGGGCAAGCTGAAGGCGATCTACGACAGCGAGATCCACCCCAGCGTCCACGGCCGCTGGTGAGGAGGCGAGCGTGACGACCCGCGCCATCGACGCCCACCAGCACTACTGGGATCCTGCCACCGGTGACTATCCCTGGTTGCAGGGCCCTTTCGCCCCCATCGCGCGGCCTTTCGAACCGGGCGACCTGCAGCCGGAGCTCGACCGCGAAGGCATCGGCGGAACGGTGCTGGTCCAGACCTGGAACAACCTTGGCGAGACCTGGGACTACATCGGCCTCGCGGACCGGACCCCCTCGATCGCCGGGGTGGTGGGCTGGGTGGACCTGACCGATCCGGCCGTGCGCCCGACGCTGGCGACCCTGAAGAAGAGCCCGCACGGCAAGTGGCTCGTGGGCATCCGCCACCTCGTGCAGGACGAGCCCGATCCCGAATGGCTGCTGCGCGACGACGTGCGTCGCGGCCTCGGCGTTCTGGCCGAGTTCGACCTCGTCTACGACCTCGTGGTTAAGCCGCCGCAACTGCCCGCCGCGGTGCGCACCGTCGCGGATTTCCCGCAGTTGCGCTTCGTGGTGGACCACATCGCCAAGCCTGAAATCGCCAAGGGCGGGACGCCGTCCTGGGCCGGGCTGATGCGGCAGTTCGGGCCGTACCGCGAGCACGTGTGGTGCAAGCTGTCGGGCATGATCACCGAGGCCGACTGGAACACTTGGACGCCCGACACGCTGAAGCCCTACGTCGCGGAGGTGCTTGACATCTTCGGCCCCGACCGCTGCATGTACGGCTCCGATTGGCCCGTGTCCCTGGTGGCGGGGCGCTACGCGAAGGTCATCGGGGCGTTGCGGGACTGCCTGGCGGACAAGTCTGAAGACGACTGGGCACAGATTTTCGGCCGCTCGGCCATCGAGGCCTACCGCCTACCGGACGCCACCTCGTGACGCCGCCGGCCCGGTCGCCCTTTGCGACGCGGCTCGGCTTCGGCGCGAGCGGGCTTGGAACGCTCTACCGGAACGTGTCCGACGGCGAGGCGCAAGCGACGCTCGAGGCCGCCTACGCGGCCGGGATGCGCTACTTTGATACCGCGCCGCTCTATGGCCACGGCCTGAGCGAACTGCGCCTCGGGCGTTTCCTTCGCGAACTCGACCGAGACGGCCTCACCGTTTCCACCAAGGTCGGCCGCTACATGGTGCCGCCGCGCGGCGAGGCCGTGGATTACGGCCTGTGGGCCGAGCCGCTGCGGCTGAAGCCCGTCTTCGACTACAGCTACGACGGCACCATGCGGTCGCTCGAGCAGTCGGTGAACCGGCTCGGGTTCGAGCGCATCGATGTGGTCTATATTCACGACGTCGATCGCTTCACCCATGGCGACGATTACCAGCGCATGTTCGATGCCGCCATGGCGGGCACCTTTCGCGCCCTCGACGAACTGCGGCGCAGTGGCCACGTGGCGGGGATCGGCGTCGGGGTCAACGAGGGAAGCGTCGCCACCGCGTTTCTCGAGGCTGGCCGCTTCGACGTCGTGATGATGGCGGGCCGCTACACGCTGCTCGACCAGGCGGCCCTGGCCGATCTCCTGCCCACGGCGGAGCGCCAGGGCGTCCGCGTGGTCGCGGCCGGCATCTTCAACTCCGGCATCCTGGCCAAGGCGACGGACCACACCCAGGCCCTGACCTTCGATTATCGCGACGCGCCGGACGACCTCGTGGCGCGGGTGCGTCGCATGGTGGAGGTCTGCGACGGCTTCGGGGTGCCGTTCCAGGCGGCCGCCATCCAGTTCCCCTTCGGGCATCCCGCCGTGGCCTGCGCGGTGCTGGGCATGAGCCGCCCCGAGCGCATCGCCGAGAACCTCGGCTGGGCCGGAGTCTCGATCCCCGATGCCCTGTGGGCCGCCCTCAAGGCGGAGGGATTGCTGCAGGCGGCGGCCCCCGTGCCGGCGACGGGCGGCCTCGCCTGGCAGTCGCCGCAGTTATCGTGACCGCGCCCGCGACGCTGCCCCGCGCCATGTTCGATGCAGCGGTGGCGGTTGCGCAGCCGGACCTTTGCGTGCCGCCGCACCTGCCTTCCTCAAAAGGCGCGTGATCGGGGACGGCAAGGCCTTAGGCCGCCATGGCCCACGCCGTCGAGGACCATGGCCCGGGCTGGTGGTGACGCGCTACGGTGTGCCGTGCCGCGGCATCGAGGTCGTCAGCACAACGTCAAAGATGATCCTTCCCGTCGATATCACCGGCACGCCCCCGGTCGGCCTCGGCATGAAGCCGCCGCTCCATCTCAAGGCCGGCGACACCATGGCGCCCGGACTGGACGGCCTCGGCGAACAGCGCCAGCGCGTGATGCCCTTCAGCCTCGAGCGGCTCACCGGCCGAGTGGCAGGCCCGTTGGGGCCAAGCCTGGCGCCGGTCACGAGGCTCCGGCGCCCGGTAAGGTCTACTCCGGCGCCGGGCCGGGAAACATGGCGCTAGCGACGAAGTCCGGCCGGGTGAAATCCTGGCTCACGAAACGGCCGCCCTGGTATCGCTCGGCCACGGGATCACTCGTGACCTTGCCCACGACCGCAGCCGCCTGCCCGTCGGAACTGTCCCGCGGCGCCCAACCGAGCCGTTCCCGGTCGTCGCGTCCCCAAAAGCTGCGGCTGTTGTTCGACGCCCCCCAGATGATCGAGAAGCCCACCTCAGGGGTGCCCGCGCAGCGCTGCATCAGGGATACGAGGTCGTCGTGCGACATCCAGGTGGCCATTATGCGCTCGTCCGGCACGGCCGGCAGCACGGAGCCGATGCGCACCGCCACGGTCTCCACCGCGTGCTTCTCCCAATACATGCGGGCCAGAAGCTCGCCATAGGCCTTGGACAGGCCGTAAAAGCCGTCCGGTCGGGGCAGGCAATCGTGGTCGAGGCGCACCGTGCGCTCGTAGAGCCCAAAGGCATGGTTGGACGAGGCGAAGACCACGCGGGCCTTGAGGCGGCGGGCAAGTTCATAGACGTGGTAAGCACCGCGGACGTTCGGACCGAGGATGGCGTCGAAGGATTGTTCGGTCGAGATGCCGCCAAAGTGCAGGATCAGGCCGCATCCCTCGGCGACCTCCACCAGGGCGGCTTGGTCTTCCAGATCGAGGGCGTGGAAGCTGCAGCCGGGCGGCACCGGATCGGGAAATGCCGCGCGGTCGGTCAGCCGCAGGCGCCAGCCGAGGCCGGCGAGACGCGACGCCAGCAGGCGGCCGAGCGTGCCCGACGCGCCCGTGAGCAGCACGGGTCGGCTGAGGTCCGTCATCGCAGGTACTCCAAAACCATGGGGCGCCACCGCGCGCCGCCGTCGCCCGGGGGCATCGCGGGCGAGCGAGCGTGGCCGTAACGTGATATGCTCATCCTATCGCTCGTGAGCCGGATGCACATGCCCCCTCCCATCGGCACCTTGGTGCTGCCCCAAAGCCGCGCAAGCCAAGTGGCCGATCTGCTGGCGCGAGAGATCCGCGGCGGGCATCTCGACCCGGGCGAGAAGCTGCCGACCGAGCAGGAGTTGATCGGACGCTTCGGGGTCAGCCGCACCGTTGTTCGCGAGGCGATGGCGTCGCTGCGCTCGCAAGGCTTGGTGGTCAGCCGCCAGGGGTCTGGCGTCTTCGTCGCCAATCCGGACGAGAATTCGGTGTTCCGCATCGTGGCCAGCGAGGTGCGCAGCCTCGCCGATATCTCCAACGTTCTTCACTTGCGGCTTGCCGTGGAGGTTGAGGCGGCCGGCCTCGCTGCCCTGCACCGGACCGAACAGGACCTCACGGCCATGGAAGGCCACCTTAAAGCCATCGATGCCGCCATCGCGGCGGACGAAAGCGCGGTGCAGTCCGACTACGGCTTCCACCGCGCCATCTCGACCGCCACCGGCAATCCTTATTTCGAACGCTTCCTGCATTTCCTCGGCCCCGTGATTATTCCGCGTCAAACGGTCCGCCCTCCGTCGGAGACCCCCAAACAGCGCAGCGCCTACCTGGCTCACGTGCAGGATGAGCACCGCCGCCTGTTGCAGGCGATCGAGCGCGGCAGCGTCGAGGCCGCGCGCTTATCGGCGCGCGAGCACCTCGTCGCGGCGCGGGAACGCTACGCGCGCCTGAACCGGAGGCTGTCGGAGTCCTGAACGGCTCCGCGTCCACCCGTCAGGTGACGCGGCGCTCCAACCACGACGCCGCGACCGGCATGTCGCAGCGGGACATGAGGGCCGCGAGTTGGACTTCCTCGTCCGGCGTCAGGTCGAGGAGCGGCAGCCGCACGGGCCCGCAGGCGTGGCCGGCGATCCGCACGCCCGCCTTGACGATCGACACCGCGTAGCCGGCGTGCCGATTGCGGATGGCGAGGTAGGGCGCGAAAAACGTCTTCAGGAGACTGTCGACCTCCTCCCGCCGCCCGACCCGAAGCGCGGCGTGGAAGGCGAGCGCCGCCGCCGGCGCGAAATTATAGATGGCGGAAGAATAGGTGGTCATGCCGATTGCCTGGGCGGCGCTGGCGTGGACCTCGGCCGTCGGCATGCCGCCGATCAGGATCACCCGGTCGCCCATGCGGGCGCGCACGAGCGTCAGGCTCTCGATGTTGCCGACGCCATCCTTGAAGCCGATCAGATTGGGACAGTCCTCCGCCACCCGCGCCAGCGTGTCCGGGGTGAGCACGGCATTGTCGCGGTTATAGGCGATAACGCCAATGCCGACGGCTTGACAGATCGCGGTCAGGTGGCGCCGCAGGCCTTCCTGCTCGGACGACACGAGATAGGGCGGCAGAACGAGCAGGCCCTGGGCACCCGCCGCCTCGGCGGCCCTGGCGAACTCGACCGCGACATGCGTGCCGTAGCCGACCCCAGCCAAGAGCGGCACGCCGGCAGGAACCGATTGCGCAGCCGCCGCGACCACCCTCTGGTATTCGGTGAAGGTCAGGGAAAAGAACTCACCCGTGCCGCCGGCCGCGAAGAGCCCGCTCACGCCCGCTTCGCCCTGCGCGGCCACATGGGCGCGGTAGCCCGCTTCGTTGAACCTTCCTTCGGCATCGAAGAAGGTCACGGGAAAGGAAAGCAGGCCGCTGCCTAGGCGCGGGCCGAGTTCTGCGGGGGCGATGGTCACGTGCGACTCCATGAGGGTGCCCGGAGGCGATCCGGGCTGTGTGGGGCGATGGTTCAGGCCGCCGATGCGACGGCGCGCCGGCCGAGTCCCGATTTGACAATGCGGATCAGGTCCTCCTCGCTCGTTTCGGCCGTGGACACGTCGAGCACGATCTCGCCGGAGTGGAGGAAGTTGATGCGGTCGCAGATCTCGAAGATCTGGCTGTAGTTGTGGACGATGAGGACGACCGAGACTTCCCGCTGCTGCCGCAGCTTCTGGATGAGTCCGAGCACGTAGCCGCTTTCGCGCACGCCGAGCGCCGCGAGCGGCTCGTCGAGGATGAGGATCGAGGGCGAAGCGTAGATCGAGCGCGCCACCGCAATACACTGCCTTTGGCCGCCCGATAACATGTCGACGGTGCCGTTGACGTCGGGAATAGCGATGCCGAGCGTCCTCAGGTGGCTTTGCGCCAGCGTCCGCATGCGGGCGTTGTCGAGCAGGTTCAGGCCGAGGACCCGTCGGTGGTATTCCCGGCCGAGGAACATGTTATGGTAGACGCTGAGGTCGCCGATCATGGCGAGGTCCTGATAAACCGTCTCGATGCCGTGCGCGCGCGCTTCACGCGGCGAGGCGAAGCCCACGGCGGCGCCGTCGACCTTCATGCTGCCCGCGTCGGCGCGATGGAACCCCGACATGATCTTGATGAGGGTGGACTTTCCCGCGCCGTTGTCGCCGACGAGGGCCAGCACCTCGCCTTTGCGCAGCTTCAAGGTGACGTCGACCAGCGCCGTCACGGCCCCGAAGCTTTTGCTGATATGCGTCATCTCGAGCACCGGCGGCGCATCCGGGCTGAGGGCGGGGATCGTCGGCTCGGTCACGTCAGCGCCTCCGGGTCCGCAGGCGGTCTACCTGCACGTTGAGGATCATGGCCGCCGTAATGGCGATGCCGAGGTAGATGTCCGACCGGGTCGCCTGCGTACCGACCATCACGAGGCCGTTGTTGAGCGAGGCCACCACGAAGGCACCGATCAGCGCGCCCACCACGGTTCCCGAGCCGCCCAGCAGCGAGGTGCCGCCGATCACGGCCGCCGCGATAGCCTGGAGGGTCAGGAACGGGCTGCCGGCCTGCGGATCCGCAGACCCGAACTGCGCCGTGTTGATGATGCCGGCGAGCGCTGCGAGGGCCCCGGCGATCATGAAGTTGGCGATCTTGATGCGGTCCGTACGGATGCCGATCTCGCGCGCGCCGGTGAGATTGCTGCCCGTCGCCACGGTGTGGAGCCCGAACGTCGTCCGGTGGAGCACGAGCGCCAGGATCGCGATCACGGCGGCGGTCCAGAGGAAGGGTGTGAACGCCGTGACGGCGTGCAACGAAAAGAGGCCGTCTGCGGGATCGTAGAGGCTCTCGCCGAAGATCGCGTTGAAGGGCTCCTCGACGGGAGCGACGATGGGTTGGCTGTTGTGGATCGAGACCACGATACCTTGCAGGAGGAACAGCGTCCCGACCGTGGTGATGAGGGACGGCACCTTGAGGCGGACCGTGATGATGCCGTTGACGAAGCCGACCGCGACGCCGAGCACGAGCCCGATAAGGGCGCCGACCCAGAGGGGCAGGCCGAAGGTGGTCGCCAGGAACGACATGAGGTAGGGCGACAACGAGAAGATGCTGCTGAGCGAGAGGTCGATCTCACCCGTGATCATCAACATGACCTCGGCCACGGCGATGAGCCCCAGCCGGCCGGTCTCGCGCAGCACCACGCCGATGAACTGCCCCGACAGGAAGGTGCCACCGCTGCCGATCTGGAAATAGGCCACCAGGGCGATCGCCACGGCCGCGATGCTGATCTCGCGGTAGCGCGACAGCCAGACCAGCAGCCGACGCGACGCTGTGTCGGGCAGCCGCGACGGCTTCAAGGAAAGCGCCCGATCACTGGGCTCTACGGTCGACAATGGAGGCCCTCTTCGTTCAGGGAGCGGCGATGGTCACCTGTCGGCAGTGACGCCGATCAGGTCGGCTCGGCGCTGGTGCGACCCTCGAAGCGGCTCTGGGCCAGGTAGGCATCGACGTTGTCCTTGGTGACATAGGCCTGGCTCGTGTCGCTCGTCGTCGGTCCCACGAGGCCGGCGGACAGCTTGTGCAGGTAAAGCTGCTGCACGGGCAGGAAGCCCTGCAGGTAGGCCTGCTGGTCGGTGGTGAAGTTGACGTCGCCGTTCTTTATGTAGGTCAGCGTCTGCGGGAACAGATCGAAGCCAGCGACCGGCACGCCCTGCTTGCCGAGCCCGTATTTGTTGGACACGAAGCCGCAGGCGTAGGTGTCGGACCCGCCGGTGCCAAACAAGCCCTTCACGTCCTTGTGGCCGAGATAATAGCTCTCGATGCGTGAAATCTCGGTGGCCGGATCCGGCCCCGCGTTCACCACGTCGTAAGTGACGTTCTTGCCATGATCCTTGATGGCCTGGATGTAGCCATCAAGGCGCGGCTGCTGGTTGAGCGAGCCTGGCACGCTGATGGACAGCATGACATGGCCGCCTTCAGGCACCTGCTGCAGCCATTTGAGCGCGGAATTGTAGCCGGACTGGTAGAGCGGCTGGCCCACGTAGGCGAGGCGCTTGTTGGGGCTGCCGGTGGGCACGTCGGCATTGAAGGCGATGACCGGAATGCCGGCCGCCGCGGCGGCTGCCGTGGGAGCGTCGAACGCGGTCGGGTCGACGAGGCAGACCGCGATGCCATCGGCCTTGGCGGCGATCGCCGTCTGCATGGCGTTGACCATCTCGGACACGACGTTCTTCTGCGACCCGGTCCACTGATAGGTGCAGCCGAAAGCCGCGCAGGCGTCCTGGACGCCGTAGATCGTGGGGGTGAAGAACTGGTCCAGCGTCACGTGGCAGACGAAGAAGAACTTGTACGGCTTCTTGGGGAGGCCGGCCGGGGCATTCTGGGCGGCCGCTGGGCGCAGCCCCATTCCGAGACCGGCGCCTGCGAGCCCGGCAAGCGCCAGAGCGCGCCGTCGGTCCAGGCCGGAGCCGGCGCCGACGTCCTGATGCGGTTCTACGGAAACGTCCTTCATGATCACCTCCCCGTTGGGCCTGCCCGCGCTGTTGACCGCGGAGTCACGCCACCTAGTCATATTGTTATATGACAAATTCTGTGTCAATGCTGCCGACAGGCCGAGTTGCGGGAGTCGCCGCGAAACCACGTCGGCCGCACCATCTCGGAGGAGACCAGATGCCGGCAATCGACACGCGGGCGGTGACGTCGCGCGGACTTCATCTGACCACGATGGGTCTCGGCGGAACGGGGCTCGGCAACATGTACCGCGCCGTCGACACTGACGCCGCGCTGGCCACCGTGCAGGCCGCCTACGACGCCGGCGTCCGCTATTTCGACACCGCGCCGGTTTACGGATTCGGGCTGAGCGAGACGCGCCTCGGCGAGGCGATCCGCGGCCTGCCGCGCCGCGAGATCGTTATCTCGTCCAAGATCGGCTACGACCTCGTGCCGATCCCGCCCGAGGAGCTGAAGCCGACGCTGTGGGACGCGCCACCGGCCATGCGGGCCGACTTCGACTATTCCCGCGACGCCGTGCTGCGATCACTCGAAGGCACGCTGAAGCGGCTCGGGGTGGATGCCGTGGACATGGTGTCGATCCATGACCCGGACGAGGCGCTCCATTTCGCCCCCGGCGAAGACCCTTACGCGCGCAGCCGCTTCCGCGAGGCCATGGATGGCGCTTATCCGGTGCTCGACGAACTGCGCCAGCAGGGCGTCATCAAGGCCGTAGGGGTGGGCATCAACCAGTGGCAGATGTTGTCCGACTTCGTGGTGGCCGGGCAGTTCGACTATTTCCTTCTCGCCGGCCGGTACACGCTCCTGGAACAGGAGCCCCTCGACACGCTGCTGCCTCTCTGCGAACAGCGCGGCACCAAGATCATCGTGGGCGGGCCCTATAATTCCGGCATCCTGGCGACCGGCGCTGTCGATGGCGCGACTTTCAACACGCGCGCGGCCCCACCGGCGGTTTTGGAACGCGTGCGCCGGATCGCGGCGATCTGCGCGCGGCACGACGTTCCCGTGCCGGCCGCCGCGCTGCGATTCCCGCTCGCCCACCCGCTCGTGGTCAGCGTTATCCCCGGAGCGCGGTCGGTCGCGGAACTCGAGCAGAACATGGATTACATGCGCGTCGCCATCCCGTCCGCGCTCTGGGCCGACCTTAAAACCGAGAACCTGATTGCGGCCTCCGCACCGGTGCCGCAGGACGCCGCATAGGATCCGCGTCAGCCGTGCGGCCCCTGGGGAATTGTGACTCTCGGCTGAGCCGCGAGGCTGAGGAGGCGTTACGGCAGGGGTTCTTCAAGGCAGCGCCCGAACGACGCCGCGAGTTCGAGCCGAACTCCAAGGTCGAAAGCGACACCGAGCACCCTCACCAGACTCTACGGACTGAGCCGGACGACGGTGGCGCAGTGGCGCTCGCGTTCAGGGACCTCGCCCCCCATGGGGCCTCGAGCGCGCCGAAGCATGGCGCCGACGCCGGTCGGAGAGGCGATGATCGTCGCTTTCCGGCAGCGCTCCATGCTGCCGCTCGATGACGTGATGGGATGCCTGCGCGAGAGTGACGGTCGGAAGCAAACGCGCGAGCAAATCCCATGACATGGACACGCAGCGCCGGTCTGCCTGTCCTGATCCGGCGGCCCGCCACGGGCAATAGGCCGACTGTCGCAACCTTTAATCTGAGATGGCCGCGTCCGTGGCGGCGGTGGAGCGCCCGTCGCGATCGGGTGGCCCGATCGGGCGGGCGGGGAGCGCCGCGAAGTGGTCGGCGATGGCACCCGGCGTGGTGATCCACACCCTGTGTCGTTGGGCGGCGATATGGTCGAGGGCGCGGGTGAGAGCGCGCAAACGGAACGGGGCGCCCGAGATGAAGCTGTGCACGACGATGCTCATCACGAGCGGCTGGTGCTCGGCGGCGGCCAACTGCTCGTCGAACTCATCGATGATCATCGTGGCGAAGGCCTCGGCGGTTGCCTGTCGCCCGACGATGGTCGAGCTGTCGTTCAGTTCAAGCCCATAAGGCAACGCCAGCAGCGGCTTGGAGCGCGTGGTCAGCCAGACGGGCTGGTCGTCGAACCGAAGATCGAGGACGTATCCGTAGCCCGCCTCGCCGAGCAGGTCGAAGGTGCGCTCCGTTTGGGCGAGCCAGGGGCTGGACCAGCCCCGGGGCGCGGCGCCCTCCTGGGCGGCGATCCGGTCGGCCACGTGCTTCAGGTAGCTGGCCTCGTTGGCCTCGCTCCGGCCCGCCAATGTGTCGGAATTGGTGAGGCCGTGTCCGACGATCTCGGCGCCGTGCGCTCGGGCGGCCTGCATCAGATCGGGTGCGTGGTCGTAGACTTCCGTGTTGAGGAGGATCGCCAGCGGCATGCCCCGTGATGCGAAACGATCCAGAAGCCGGAAGCCGCCGACGCGGTTACCGTAATCGCGCCAGGACGTGTTCACGAAATCGGGCTTGGACCCGCCCGCGATGATGTTTTCCGTGAGGCCCTCGCTGAACACATATTCCTCGACCCCCATCGCGATATAAAGCGCGAGCCGCGCTCCGTTGGGCCAGCAGTAGTCTGGCCGGCGCGTGATGGGCGAATAAGGATAGCGTCCGTGGCCGGGCAACATCAGCGCGTCTCCATCTGGCGGGCGGCTTCCCCGACCCATCGGCTCAGTCCAACGTCGCAGGCGGCGGCGCGGGCCACCATCGCCTTGTAGGCCGGCAGCCAGCGATCTGCCTGACGCCGTGCCTCGGCCAGGGCCGGCTGCCGGCTTTCGAACAGCTCGCGTGCCTCGGCCAGGAGACCGGCCTCGTTCACGGTCGTCACGCGGGTGCCGTCGAACACGATGCGACCGGCCACCATCGTCAGCCGCACGGAGGAGCCGTTCTCGCAGTAGACGAGTTGACGATGCAGGTCGTTCATTGGCGTGAAGGCCAGCGTTTCAAGGTCGATCAGGGTGAGGTCAGCCAAGTGGCCCACTGCCACGCGGCCAAGCTCGTCGCCGCGTCGCATGGCCCGCGCACCGCCTGTGAACAAGCAGTCCAGCACCTCGGAGGCCGTCGGCCAGAGTTCGGGGTCGGGGGTCGTGATGTTGTGGATCAGGCCAGCCATCTTGGCGACGCCCCACATGTTGACCGCGTCGTCCGCGATGGCCTCGTCGGTCCCGAGGCAGATGGGGATGGCCCGTTCGCGCAGCTTGTGGAACGGCATGACGCCGGAGCCGAGCCGCAGGTTGCTGACCGGATTATGCGCGACCGTGGCACCCGAGGCGGCGATGAGGTCGAGATCGGCCTCGTCGACCCAGATCGCGTGGATCACGTTCATGCGCTCGCTGAGCAGGCCGAGATCGGCGGTGTAGCGAACGAGGCTGCGACCGCCGAAGCGCGGTTGTTCGTCCTTGAGGACGCGTTGCAGCTTGGTTTCCAGCATGTGGGCGTAGAAGGGCAGATCGTGCTTGCGGCTCAGCGCGTCGAGATCGGCGAAGTAATCGGGGCTCACGCGTTGCGGCGCCGAAACGGAAACCGCGGCGCCCAGCCGGCCCTCGGCCTGGCCGTGCCACCGCGTGATCAGGTGATCGTAGGCGGCCAGAAGGTCGGCGCGGCCGAAGGCGGGCGGGGCCGCGAGTTCCGCCCTCATGGCGGCTGGCAACAGCTCCGCCAGGAACGGCAGCTTGTCGAGCTCGGGCAGCTCGGGCTGGTCCAGCGCGAGCGTCGCCCGGATGCCGACATCCCCATAGGCCTGCATGACGGCGTCCACGATCTCGGGCGCAGGATGCGGCACGAAAAAGGCGTCGTCCTGCACCGCCGTCGTTCCGCTGCGCAGCATTTCGAGTGCGGCCAGCATGGTGCGCAGATAGGCTTCGCGCGGGCTCGGCTTGAGGGCGTCAAGGGCGGGTGACTCGTACAGCATGAACAATTCGAGCGGCAGGCTCGGCAGCGCCCCCTTCATGTGGTTCACGGGGGAATGGAAATGGGCGTTGATGAGGCCCGGCATCAGGAGGTGCCGCCCGCCCTCGACGACGACCGCATCCCGTGGTGCGAGGCCGGCCGCCGTCGCGCCGATCGCCGCGATGCGTGCGCCGAGCACGAGAACGTCGGTCGGCGGGGTGCTGCCGCCGGGCGCGCTCGACGAAAAGACGCGGACGCCCCGGAACAGGACGCTCACGGCAAGTCTCCCTTGGCGGCGTCCCAGCCCGAGGGTGGCGTCGCGTAGGTCGACCGTTTCGAGGTCCGCAGCCCCGTGGCGACAAGGCCTTCCACCATCTTGAGGCCGACCAGCACGCCGTCGATGACCGGGATACCCAGGCTTTGCTCCAGCGGTGCGACGAGGTCGGACAGGCCGGCGCATCCAAGGATCAGGGCTTCCGCGTGGTCCGCATCGAGCGCGAGGCGCGCCTCCGCGAGCAGCGCAGGGAGCATGGCCTCGGCTTCGTGTTCGAGATCGAGAACCGCGACATCGACGGCCCGCACGGTGCATCGATGGGTCAGACCCGTCTCGTGCAGCACGCGAAGGGAATGGGCGCGGGTTCGCGGTGGCAGGGTCACGATGGTGAAGCTGTGGGCCAGGGTGGCCGCGAAATAGAGCGCGGCTTCGGTCATGCCGACAACCGGGCCCCGGGCGATCTCCCGGGCCGCGTGAACGCCCGTATCGCCGAAACACGCCACCACATAACCGTCGATGCCGTCCCGCTCGCCGGCTTGGACCTCGGCCATCACACCAAGGGCGCCAAGCGTCTCCTCGGCGTGGCTTTCGATGGAGGCGGCACCTTGGGCGGGATTGCCGGCGAGCACCGATGTGCCGGGCGCCGCGACGCGCTCCGCCGCAGCGCGGACACGGTGGGTGAACGCGGCCGTCGTGTTTGGATTGATGACCTTGATCCGCATGGCTGTCCTACGGGGAAGCGAGACTGACGGGGGTGCGCTCCGCCGCCGGTGCGCCACCTTCGGGCGCATAAAGCCAGCAGGCGACCGCCTGTCCGGAGGCGACCGGCAACAGGCTTGGGTCATCACGCTGGCAGATCGACATGGCTCGCGGGCAGCGGGGATGGAAGCGGCACCCGGAAGGCGGCGCCATGGGCGAGGGAAGCTCGCCTTGCAGGCGGCCGATGATCCGGGCGCGCTCGCGGGTGGGATCGGGGACCGGCACGGCATCGAGAAGCGCCTGCGTGTAGGGATGCGCCGGCCGGGCGAAGACATCCTCGGCGGCTCCCATCTCCACGATGCGGCCGAGATACATGACGGCGACCCGATCGGCGACGTGGCGGACCACGGCAAGATCATGGCTCACGAACAGGTAGGTCAGCGCGAAGCGGTCCTTGAGGTCGGCGAAGAGATCGAGGATCTGTGCCTGGACCGAGATGTCGAGCGCCGACAGGGGTTCGTCCGCCACCACGAAGCGCGGGTTGCCGATCACGGCGCGGGCAATTGCGACGCGCTGTCGCTGGCCGCCGGAGAACTCGTGCGGGTAGCGCGCCGCCACCCTCCGGTCGAGGCCGACCACGTCGAGCATCTCGGCCACGCGTTCGCGTGCCGATCGGGAATTGCAGAGACCGTGAACGAGCAGCGGCTCGGCGAGGGCTTCCCCGATCCGCATGCGGGGATTGAGGGACGAGAAGGGATCCTGGAACACCATGCGCATTGCGGCGCGACGTTGACGCAGGTGTTCCGCGGACAGCGTGGTCAGGTCGCGCTCTTCAAAACGCACCACGCCCGCCGTGGGCTCCTCCAGGCGGAGCAGCGCGCGACCGAGCGTGGATTTTCCGCAGCCCGACTCGCCGACGAGCGCGACGGTTTCGCCCGCCGCGATCTGCAGATCCACCCCATCGACGGCCCGCACGACCCGACCCGGCCCCGCCCGACTCCGCCATGCCGGCGCGCCAACGGCGTAATGCACCTTGAGGGCGATGGCTTCCGAGAGCGCGCTCACGCCGGTGTCTCCACCCGCCAGCACGCGGCAGCGGCGTCCGGTCCGGTCTCGATCAAAGGCGGGGCCTCGAGGCATCGCTCGAAGCGAAGCGGACAGCGTGGCGCAAAGGCGCAGCCGACGATGGGAAGGTCAAGGCGGGGCGGCTGGCCGGGGATCGCGCGGGCGCGCTGGCCGCGCGGCTGGTCAAGCCGCGCCACGGTCGACAACAGGCCCACCGTGTAGGGATGACGGGGTCGCGCGTAGAGTTCGGCGGCGGGCGCCTGTTCGACGACCTGGCCGGCATAGAGGACCATCACCCGGTCGGCGATGCGGGCCAGCAACGCTAGATCGTGCGTGACCCAGACGAGACCAAGCCGGGAGCGCTCCTGGATATCCTGGATCAACCGCACGATCTCGGCTTGCACGGTGACGTCGAGGGCGGTCGTGGGTTCGTCCGCGATCAGCAGCTTGGGTTCACCCGCCAAGGCGGTCGCGATCATCACGCGCTGCCGCATGCCGCCCGAGAACTGATGCGGGTACTGCCCGGCCCGACGCTTGGGATCCGGGACGCCGACCTGGGCCAGCAAGGCGACGGCGCCCTCCCTGGCTTGACGTCGGTCGAGGTCGCGGTGGCGGCGCAGAACTTCGGCGATCTGAAATCCCGCCGTGAAAAGCGGGTTGAGCGCGCTCAAGGGATCCTGGAACACCATCCCAACCTGTCCGCCCCGCAGGGCGCGGAGTTGGTCCTCGCCGGCGCTCAGGACGTCCATGCCGCCCACCGAGAGCTGATCGGCGCCCACCCACGCGGCGCGTCGATCATGCAGGCCCATGACCGAAAGCATCGTCGCGCTCTTGCCGGAGCCCGATTCGCCGACGATGCCGAGGCTCTCTCCCGCGCCAACGGCAAGGGACACGCCGCGCACGGCATGGAGGGCACCGAAGCGCACCTGCAGATTGGTCATGGCGAGCAGCGGCGCACTCACGCGGCGCTCTTGGGATCGAGCCAGTCGCGCAGCCAGTCGCCGAGGAGGTTCACACCCAGCACGGTGAGCGCGATGGCCAGGCCGGGGAAGACGGCGATCCACCACGCCGACTGCAGGTAGTTGCGACCCTCGTCGAGCATGGCACCCCAGGAAGGCACGCTCGGATCGATACCGACCCCGAGGAAACTCAACGCGGCCTGCGTCAGGATCGCCTGCGCGGTCGAGAAGCTCGCAACGACCACGATCGGCGCCGCCGTGTTGGGCAGGATGTACCGAAGCAGCGTGCGCCCCGTGGGCACGCCGACGGCGCGCGCCGCCAGCACATAATCCCGCTCGCGGATGGCCAACACCTGCCCGCGCACGATGCGGGCGTAGTTCACCCAGGTCGCGAGCGCCAGGACGACGACCACCGCCGCAAACCCGCCGCCAACGGTGCCGAGCAGGAAGATGGCGAGCAGCGTGAAGGGAAAGGCCAGTTGCACGTTGATGAGCCACGAGATCACGGCATCCACCCCACCGCGAAAATAGCCGGCCAGCAATCCCAGCGTGCTGCCCAGCAGCATGCCGAGAAGCGCGGCGGCGGTTCCAACCGTGAGCGAGATGCGGCTCCCCCAGATGACGCGGCTGAGCACGTCCCGGCCGACGTTGTCGGTTCCGAGGAGATGATTGCTCTTGCCCCCGTCGACCCAGGCGGGCGGGGCCAGACGGGCGCGCAGGTCCAACTGGGTCGGCTTGGCTGGCGCGATCCAGGGTGCCGTCACCGCGACGGCCACCGCGACGGCGATCAGCAAGGATCCCAGGACGCCGAGCCAGGGAACCGGCCTCATCGCAGCACCACGCGCGGGTCGATGCGCGTGTAGAGCCAGTCGACGAGGAGATTGATCGTGACGAAACACGCGGCGGCCACCAGCACGGCCCCCTGCAGCAGCGGAAAGTCGCGCTGCGCGACCGCCGTGATGGCCAGACGCCCGAGACCCGGCCAGGCGAAAATCGCCTCGATCACCACCGCGCTCGAGATTAGGTCACCGAGTTCGAGGCCCGCCATCGTGACGAGCGGGATCAGGGCGTTACGGAAGGCGTGCAGCCACAGCACGCGACGTCCCATCAGGCCCTTGGCGCGGGCGGTGCGGATGTAATCGGCCTCCAGCACCTCGATCATGGAGGAGCGCAGCAGGCGAGCCAGGCGCGCGGTGCTTTGCAAACTGAGCGTGATGGCCGGCAGGATCACCGCGGCGGCCGTGTCCGATCCCGAAACCGGCAGGACCTGCAGGCGCACCGCGAAAACGATGATCAGGATCAGCCCGAGCCAGAAGGGCGGAATCGCGAGGCCCATCATCGTGAAGGCCGTGATCGCGAAATCAACGACCGTGTTCCGCTTCAGGGCGGCCAACATGCCGAGGCCAATGCCGAGCACGAGGGCGATCGCGAAGGCTGCGAGCGCCAGTTCGAACGTGGCACCCAGCCGGTTCACCACGAGGTCGAGCACGCGTTGCTTGTAGACGAAGGACGATCCGAGGTCGCCCTGCACGGCATGGAGCAGAAACAGCGCGTATTGCACCGGCGCGGGCTGGTCGAGACCGAGATGCGCGCGCAACTCGGTCCGGGCGGCTTCGGTCGCGTTGGACGGCACCAGGAGGGTGATGGGATCGCCGGTCGAACGCGCGACCATAAAGGTCGCGAGGCTCACCCCGAGAAGGACGAGGCAGGCACTGAACAACCGGCGCACCAGGAAGGTGGACATCGGCCCTCTCCCGGCCGTCGCGATCACCCGGCCAGCTTGGCGCGGTAGATCTCGATATATTCGTCGGGCCGCACGGCATAGTCGAGCCGCGTGCTGAGGCCGTAGATGGCGGGCAGGTACCACAGGTAGACCCAGGGACACTCGTCCCAGATGAAGTCTTCGGCCTGTTTCAGGATCGCTTTCCGCTTGGCCTCGTCGAGCGTCACCGAGGCGGTCTTCACCAGCTTGTCGTATTCGGGGTTGTTGTAGCCGTTGGAGTTGTCAACGGCATCGCTCGTCAGGATGACGAGTTCGACCGACGGATTGATGAGCGAGGCCCAGCCATAATAATAGATGCCTGTGAAAGCCTTCTGCTTGAGCATCTCCTCGAACCGGCCCGTCTCGTAGGCTTCGAGCTTGGGCTTGAGGCCGATCGCCTCAAGGTAGGAGGCGACGGTTTCCGACACTTCCTTGGCGCCCGGGTAGCGCCCGTAGGCGACCTGCAGTTCGAAGCCCTCCTGCCCGGCGGCCTTCAGCAGGGACTTGGCCTTCTCGACGTCATAGGCGAAGGGCTTCAGCGAGGGATCGTTGTTCGGTGGGTTGACGAGCGAGAGCAGCGGCTTGGTCATGCCGCCCTGCAGCGTGTCGATCATGGTCTGAACGTCGACCGCATGGTTCAGCGCCTGGCGGACGCGCTTGTCCTTGAGGGGAGCGATGCCCGTGAACGAAATGCCCATGTGCATCTTGCGCAGGCTGTTGACCGCGACGACCTTGGAATTGGGCGACTTGGCGCCACCCGCCGTGTCCGGTGTCAGCCCCACGGCAACGTCGACGCTGCCCGCCTTTAGCTCGTTGATGCGCGATGAGAGTTCCGGGATGTCGCGGAACACCACGTCCTTGATCGGCGGTGCGCCGTTCCAATAGGTCGGGTTGGCGGTCAGCGTCACGCGGTCGCCCTGTTTCCATGACACGAACCGATAAGGGCCCGACCCGATCGGATTGGCCGACACGACCTCGGGGGCCGTGTCCTTGAGGTATTTGGGGGCGCCGACGAACGCTTCCTCCAGCCAGTAAAGCATGTTGATCGTGGGCTCGGCGGTCACGAGATCCACCGTCATCGGATCAACGGCAACGACCGCCTTGAGGTTGGTGCCCGGCCACAACTGGCTTTCGGCGTTGTAGGGGGAGACATTCATCCGGTTGAAGTTGAACACCACGGCCGCGGCGTCGAAGTTCTCCCCGTTGTGGAACATGACATCGGGGCGGAGCTTGAAGCGCCAGCGGGTCGGTTCGGCCTGTTCCCAGCTCAGGGCGAGGCGCGGTTCGTGCGAGCCATCGGCATTGCGGCGAACGAGGCTGTCAAACACCGACCAGACCACGGTTCCGATCGGATGGTTGTTGCGGATGAGGTGCGGATCGAGCGTCGAAACGTCCTCCTCCGAGGCGATGATGACCGGCTTGGCATCGGCCGCGTAGCCGCTACGAGGCATCGCCAGCAGGACGGCGAGAGCGGCGGCGCCCTGGCCGATTTGACGGCGATTCATCATCGGAGCTGTCGTCATCTGCGCATCCCTGGTTTTGTGATGCGGGTGTCCGGCCACAAACGCCGACGTCCCGAGGTCGCTGACCGCCAACCTGAAGGGATGCTTGCGCTCTTTCATTCTCAACGCAATGGAAATTCTTCGAAACTTCGGGTCTTTGCAAACCGGCCTTGGCGCCGGATGCCCGCGCGGCAAGCAATCGCTCAGGCCAGGATCAGCCGCAGTCCCTTCGCCTCGAGCGCCCGGGCGGCTTCGGGATCGAGCCCGCTGTCGCTGACCAGCACGTCGGCGCGGTCGAGGCCCGTGATCCGAGCCGTCCCGACATGGCCGAACTTGCTGTGATCGGCCAGGAACACCGCCCGGCCGGCGGCGGTCAGCATGGTGGACTTAACCTCCGCCTCCTCCCAGTTGCTGTTGGTGAACCCTTTGTCGGGATCGAACCCGGCGCAGGACAAAAAGGCAACATCGGCATTTATCTGCCCCAGCAGCAGCGTGGCGAGGGGGGCGACCAGAGAGCGGCTCCGCCCGCGGATCGTGCCGCCCGTGACCACCACCTTGACGCCGGGATGCTCTTCGAGTTCCAGCGCAACGTCGAGGGCGCTGGTCACGACCACGACGTCGCTGAGCGTGCGTGGCATTGCCCTGGCGAGCGCCACCATCGTGCTTCCGGCGTCGATGATCACCGTCTCGCCGTCGCGGACCAGGCTGGCGGCGACGGCAGCGATCCGGGTCTTTTCCTCGGCGTAGCTCTCGCTGGCGAGGTGGGCCGGCCGCTCGAAACGGGCCGCCCGCACCGCGACGGCACCGCCTCTCATCCGGCGCAGAACACCCTGGCGCTCGAGCAGGTCGAGATCGTTCCGGATCGTCACGACCGAGACCGCGAGTTGCGTCGCCAGCGTGACAACGGAGACCCGTCCCGTGTCCTGCAGCACGCGGACGATCTGCTCGTGTCGTCCGGAAGCGCCGAATGCCGTCATCGCCAAATGTCCCTTCTGCCCAGACATCGCTCAATCTCACGATTTTTGATGCCGTCAATTTCACCATCGATTGCGAATTTGTGAGCGGCGAAAACTTTCGAAAAAATTCCTTGCTGTGGCAAGCGACAAGCGGCACCGTCCGGCGCATCATGGAGCACCCGATGTCAGACCTTTCCACCGCGCCTGCGATGCTGGCCGACATCCGGCGCCAAGCCAGTGTGCTGGAGGCCCTGCTGGCACGGGCGCCGGAGTTCAACGCCATCGGGGCGGAGCACCTGCGGCCGGGTCCGGGCGGGCGGCTCTTCGCTTTCGGCTGCGGCGACGGATGGTTCGCCGCCAATGCCGTCGCGCCGGTCACGGGCGAGGCCTTCGGCCTGCCGCTCCTTCCGGTCACAGGTCTCGACATGCTGCTCCGGCATGCGCCGTCCACGACGGCCGCCGACCGCGCCGTGGCGATCTCCATGTCGGGAACCGTCGATCGGACCATCGCGGCCGGCGCCGCCCTGGTGAACAGGGGAACGGGCTACGTCGCACTGACGAACGGCGACGGCGCCACCCTGGGGGCGGCCGCTCAGGCGCGCGCCTCCCTGCACGTGCCGGATGTTGCGGCCTTTCTCACGGGAACCGCGCGCTACAGCGCCACCGTGCTTGGTCTGATGCTGCTGATCGAAGGCGCCGCCGCCGCCCTCGGCGTCAGCGGGCGGGCGTGTTGCAGCGGGGCCGACATGCGCGCGCTGATCGCCGGCCTGCCAGCCGTGCTCGCGCAGTGCGAGGCGGTCCTCGGGCCCATCTGCCAGGAGATTGCGGCCGCGGGGTTCGGGGGGGTCCGCGTCCTTGGCGCGGGATCCGACTGGGCGACGGCCGATTATGGGGCCGCCAAGCTCGTCAAGGTGACCACGACCCCCATCTGGGGCGGCGAAATCGAAGAATACGCCCATAGCCAGTTCTGGTCGAGCCGGCCGGATGAACTCGTGGTTCTGCTCGCCAGTAGCCCCGAAATCGCCCGGCTCGCCGACAACACGGCGGCGGCTCTCGCCACCGCCGGACAACGCACCCTCGCGATCGAAAGCGCCGGAGCGCCGGTCGCCTCGGCGACCTACCGGCTGGTGCTGCCAAAAACGCCTGCATGGCTGTCGCCGCTGCTCATGCCCGCCCCGTTGCAGGTGCTGGCCTATTGTCTCGCCATGGCCACCGGCTTCGATCCGAACCGGTCTCAGGACGAAGCCGATCCCAAGCGCTTCCTCGCCGCCCAATTGCTGAGCCGCCGCTGCGAGTTGGCCACGGCTTGATCCCGTTCCTGCAAGGAATCCCGCATGATCCCCTCCGGCCCTTCGACGCCGCTGCTTGCTCCGGAGTCGCCGCTCGATGATCACGCGCGCGCCCTGGTGGCGGACCTGTTCGAGCGCGAAGCCCGGCTCATGGATGCGCTGCCGACGGACGATCCCCTGGACGAAAAGCGCCGACGCCGGGTCGAACTGACGCGCGTCGAGATTTTGGCGCAGCCGGCCGTCCTTCGCGACACCCTGGCGCAGGAACGCGCGAACGTCAGGCGCGCCGCGGCTGCGATGGCGGCACCCGGCCTCCGTCGGGTCGTCATGACGGGGTGCGGCGACAGCCTGGCGGTGATGATCGCGGCGCGCCAGTTGTTCGAGCGCGTATTGGACATGCCGTGCGAACCGGTCCAGGCGCTCGATTTCGCTTATTACACCAATCGATCGATCGGGCCCGACACGCTGCTGATCGCATTGTCGTCCAGCGGGGTCACGACCCGCACGGTCGAGGCCACCCTTATTGCCCGCGCCCGCGGCGCCCGTACGCTCGCGCTCAGCAACACGCCCGGCTCGGCCTTGATGCTCGAATCCGATCATGGCTTGCTGGTCCGGGCGGAGCGGAAGGGCTGGCCGACCCAGGCCAGTACGGCGGCGCTGGCGCTGCTGCTTCAGTTCGGGCTCGACCTCGGCGCGGCGCTCGGCCGCGCGCCCGGCTTGATCGCCGATCTCCAGGCGGCGCTCGACGCCGTCCCGGACCAGATCGCGGCGGTGATCGCCAGCCAGGAGAACACGATCGCGGCCCTCGCCCGCGCCGATGCGGGCCGCACCATCTTCCTGTTCGCGGGCGGTGGCCCGTCCTACGCCTGTGCGCTGTTCGGCGCCGCCAAGGTCAAGGAATGTTCGCCGGATCACGCCATCGCGATCCCCCTGGAGGAGTTCCACCACTACAACTCGCAGAAGGCGGGCGATCCCCTCTTCATCATAGCGCCGCAGGGACCGTCGATCGCCAGGGCGCGTGACACGGCTTTCGAAGGCAAGCGCTGGGGCGGCCGCGTCTACGGCATCGTCACGGAGCGCGAGAGCGCGCTCGACCCGCACGCCGACGCGCTGTTGCGGCTGCCGGCCATGCCTGAGGACCTGTCGGCCCTGGTTTATTGCGTGCCGGTGCAGCTTTACGCCTACCATCTGGCGAGCGCCAAGTTCACCGCGGCCGAACCCGCTCCGCCGCAGGACGACGAGCCCGAGGCGCATCCCTCCTGATGGCGCACCCACGTCTCGTCTGCCTGGGCAATCTCACGATCGACGACGTCGTTCTCCCCGACGGTCGCTCGATGCCGGGCTGCATCGGCGGCGACGCGCTCTATGCCGTGCTCGCGGCACGCTTGTACGAGCCCTCAGCCGAGATGGTCGCGCCCGTTGGGTTCGACTTCCCGACCTCCGTTCTCGCCCAGATCGGCCAAGCTGGACTGTCGCGAGACGGCCTCACGGCCCGGTCATTCAAGACCCTTCACAACCGCATCGACTACCGAAGCGACGGCGGGCGGCGCTGGACCACCTACTTCACCGAACAGGAGTTCCACGCGCTCTCGCCGGGGCCCGACGACATCCCGCCCGGCTTTCGCGAGGCCGAGGCTTTCCTGATCCTGGCGATGACGCTGGCCGCCCAGGAAGCGCTGGTCGCCGATCTCAAGCGAACATCGGCGGCGCTGGTGGCGCTCGACCCGCAGGAGGACTACATCGACGGCAACGAGAACGCCCTGCGCCGCCTGATCGGTGCCGTCGACATCTTCATGCCGAGCGCCGACGAGGTGCGGCAACTCCTCGGCCACACCGATTGGTTGACGGCCGCCAGGACCTTCGCGGCCTGGGGACCGGCGGTGGTCGTGATCAAGCTCGCCGCGCAGGGCTGTCTCGTTTATGGCCGGGCCGGTGACCAGGCGATCGCGCTTCCGGCCCTCGGAACCGAGGTCCGGGACACGACAGGCGCGGGCGACTGCTTCTGTGGCGCCTTCATGGCCGCGTTGGTCAACAACAGGACCGATCTTCGCGCCGCGGCCCGCGCGGGCGCGGTCGCGGCTTCGTTCGCGATCGAGGACTTTGGCGCCGAACGCTTGATCGGCTTGACGCCGGAGCTTGCCGCGCGACGACTGCGCGATTGGGGTGCCCCTTAGCGCCGCCATCCTCCGGTTTAAGACGATCGTCACGCCGGCCCGCGCCTGCCAATCGATGATCTCAAACAAACGCCCGCATCGGGCGCCGCTACCTGGCTGATGGTTGGCGAGAATGGGCGCCTGGCTGACACCGGCTTCCCGACAGGCTGCCAGTTCCTGCTCATGGCGCGACGCCGACCAGCAATCACAGAAGTCACGTGACCCCTCGGCGAGTTCGAAGGTATGACTGCCGCGCGCCTAATCGGTTAGTATCCGCCGTCGTCGAACCCGAGGACGTCCCCCGCGTCCGTCGCGGCCTACAACTTCGCAATGCACCTCGAAGCCCTGCGATGGAGAACGCCGTTCGAGGCCATCGCGCAAGCCTGGACCGCAGACCCCTCCACGTTCAGGATCATCCGCGTCACCTCATCCCGGGGCCAAACACTTAGTTCCGTCGCGTTCTTAATATCAAGTCAGCGAACCATCCGATTGGTGTTCGTCATCACGAGGCTCGCGTGCATAAATCCTTATGCTTCGAGAATGGTTTTTAGCGCGAGTGTTACTTTAAGTGCGTCCTTCGGCTGTCAGCCAGCATGCGTCACAACCTGACATGAAAGCGGATTCGTCGCCGCTGACCTAAAAGGATTTTTTTATACAGGTCTCACATTTCCACACGCGTGCCGAGTTCCACGACACGCTCTGGCGCGATACGGAAATAATCCGGTGCGTTGACCGCGTTGCGAACCATGAAGGCGTAGAGCCGCTCTTCAAAGGGCGATAAATCCGGCTTCAGCGATGGGACAGGGTTCTCGCGTCCAATAAAGAACGAGGCCTTCTCGGGGTCGCAGCCGATGGCCTGCTCGTGATGCTTGAGTGCGGCCATGACGTCCGGCTTTTCGGCGAAGCCGAACACCAGCCATACGAGCCTGAAACCGGAGGGAAGCTCTTCGACCTTGAGGCGGTTGGCCTCGGCCACGCGCGGTACCCGCTCGGTCGTCACCTTCAGCAGCACGATCCGACTGTGCACGACACCGTTGTGCTTGACGTTGAGCGCGAGGGCCGACGGGACCATGTCGGCCTGCTTGGTCAGGTAAATCGCCGTGCCTTGCAGGCGGATCGGAGCACCCGGCTTTTCGAGGCCGGCGATGAAGTCAGTCAGCTTGACGGCATTCTCGTCACGACGCTCGAAAGCAATCCTGCGACCCTTGCGCCAGACCAGCATCAAGGTCAGCGCGATTGCGCCGACCAGGAGCGGGAACCAGCCGCCGGCCGGGATCTTATGGACGTTGGCCAACACAAAGGTCACGTCGAGCAGCAGGAACAGGCCTGCCGTGGGAAACACGAGGATCGCGGGCCATTTCCATCGTGCATAGGCGACTGTCGTAACGAGCAGCGTCGTCACGAGCATGTCGCCCGCCACGGCGATGCCATAGGCATTGGCCAGGGCGTCGGACGATCGGAAGCCGAACACCAGGGCGAGGACGACGAGGGCGAGCAGCCAGTTGACTTGCGGAACATAAACCTGGCCCACCGACTCTTCCGAGGTTTGACGCACGTCAAGCCGCGGGATGGCACCAAGTTGAATCGCCTGCTGGATGAGAGCGAATGCCCCCGACAGCACGGCTTGGCTCGCAATCACCGTCGCGGCCGTGGTTAGCAGAATTGCGGGAACAAGCATCCAGCCCGGAAACAGCAAGAAAAAGGGGTTTGCCGCCGCCGAAGGATCGGACAGCACAAGGGCTCCTTGTCCAAGATAGACCAGGACCAAGGCTGGAAGCACCACGGCGAACCAATTGATGCGGATGGCTTTGCGGCCGAAGTGCCCCATATCGGCGTAGAGCGCCTCGCCGCCCGTCAAGGCAAGGAACACCGAACCCAGAACGGCGAACGTGACCGTGCCTCCGCCATGGCTCGCATAGGCGACCGCGTATCTCGGATCGAGGGCCAGCAGAACCCGCGGATATTGAAGGGTGTGGTAGAGGCCCAGAGCGGCAAGCGTGAGAAACCACACCGCCATCACCGGTCCGAACAGAAATCCAACGCTGCCGCTGCCGCGACTCTGGATCGCGAACAGGCCGATCAGCACCACGGCCGCGATGGGGACGACGTAAGGCGTCACGGCGGGCACGGCGATCTGCAAGCCCTCGATGGCGCTCAGCACCGAGATGGCAGGTGTGATCATGGCGTCCCCGAAGAACAACGACGCACCCGCCAGCCCGACGACGAGGAGGCCGGCCCGCCAGCGCCCCGCAACCGGAAGCGCCAGCGACAGGAGCGCCATGGTTCCCCCCTCGCCTTCGTTGTCGGCCTTCATGACGAAGGTGACGTATTTCGCTGCCACGACCAAAAGGATCGCCCAGAACACCAGCGACAGCACCCCGAACACGGTGGCCTCGCCGGCCGCACCGCCGGCGGCCTTGAGCGACTCCCTGAAGGCATAGATCGGGCTCGTTCCGATATCCCCGAACACCACGCCCAGCGCGCCAAGCAGGAGCGCCGCGCGGACCGGGTGACCCGCTGCGGCGGGCGTCGAAGCGGTGGTGATGGATGAGGTCATTGGACGGCATTGTCACATAAACCTCGTGTCGGGGTAAGGTCGGCTTTGATGGTGATCTCCTACGCCCGCCATCTTTTCCCGCTGAACTCCGAACTATTTCCAGGCTGCGGCCCTGAAGCAATGGCGTGAAGCTGTTGCCAGCCAGCATTCGATCAGCGCGACAACGGCGGCAGGATCGCCCAAGTCGGCCTCGATGAGGCGCTCCAGCGCCGCCATCGCGGCCGTGTGGAGCCGATCTCCATCGCGTCAACGCTTCGCGAGGTGGCGGTCGAGGCCGACATCGATCGTTTCCAGCCGCCGCAGGGCCGCGACGAGCACCGGCGCGGCCTCGACGCTCGTGCGGCGGAGGTCTTCGAAATCGCGCCGGAAGGCCGGCATCATGTCGGCGATCTCGGCCCGGATCGCGGCTTCGTCGAGCGTCGTCAACCGCCCGTCCCGCACCACCACGCGGCCGCCGACCAACACGGTGTCGACCCCGCTGCCGGTTTCGCTGAACGTGATCTGTCGTGCCGCGCTGTTGAAGGGCGTGAAGGCCATCGTGTCGAGGCGGACGAGGCTGAGGTCGGCCTTGCGGCCCGGCTCGATCGCGCCGATCGTCTTGCCAAGCCCGAGCGCCCGCGCCCCGCCGCGCGTCGCCGCCTCGATGGCGTGGACCGCGTGGACGCCCGTCGGCCCGGGGTCGGCGACGCCGGCCAGCAGGCAGAACATTTTCAAGCCCTGGAACATGTTCTGGCAGTCGCCGCAGGAACAATTGTCGCAGCCGATGGCGAGGTTCACGCCCTCGGCCTTGAGGGCCCGGATGGGCGCCACGCCGCTTTTCAGCTTCATGTTGCTCAGCGGGTTGTGGGCCACCGTGGCACCGGCGCGGGCGATCGTCGCGATCTCGTCCGGCGCGATGCAGACACCATGCGCCATGGTGGTCCGCGGCCCGAGCACGCCCACCTCCGCCATGTGGCGGATCATCGAGCCGTCGTGCCGTCCGTAGATGCGACGCGCCTTGGCGGCCTGCGCGCGCGTCTCGTAGACGTGGGTGAAGATCGGCATGCCGTAGCGTTCCGACAGCGCCGCCACCCCTTCGAGAAGGGTGTCCGACGCGCGCTGCGGCCCCGAGGCGGCGACACCCCAGTGCCAGAGATCCCCGGCCGGCAATCGCCGGATCTGCGCCGCCGCGAAGGCGAGGTCCTCGGCGGCGTCGCGCGGGCTCCCGGTCACGGCCCGGCGCACGGTGTCGCTCAGATCGTCGGGCAGGAAGGGTGCGATGTCGAGGTCGCCGACGTCGCGCAGCGCCAGCGCGAAAACCACGCGGATGCCGACCTCGGCATAGGCGGACGCGATGACGTCCAGCGTTTCCTCGTCCTGCGGCACCAGCGTGCACATGTCCTGGACGGTTGTGATGCCGCCCTTCAGGCACTCGATGGCGCCGAGAAGGGTGCGCAGGCGCAGCTCCGCCTTCGAGCGGCGGCCGTAGAAGGCCGGCTGGGTCTGCAAGGCCCAGAGATCGAAGGGCGCATCCTCGATGAGCCCTTTCACGAGCGTGTCGTAGGAATGGTAATGGGCGTTGACGAAGCCGGGCAGCACGAGGGTGTCGCGGGCGTCGATCATCGCGCCGACGCCGCGGGCCGCTTCGGTTTCGACACGGCGTTTGGCCTCCGGGTCCGCGTCGGGCGCCGTCACCGAGACGATCGTGTCGCCGTCGACCATGACATCCCGGATGGCCGGATGATCGGTGTCGCCCGCCGGGTCGTAGACGCGTCCGCCGCGGATCAGGATCATGCGAGGTTCGTCATGGGCCGACACCGGCCAGTTGCCGCTCGGCCACCGCCGCCGCGGCGAGCACCCGGCGGTCGGCGAAGCGGGGTCCCGCGATCTGCAGCCCGATCGGCAGGCCGTGCCGATCGACCCCGCAGGGAATGGAGATCGCGGCAGCGAGGGCGTGGTTGAAGGACGGCGTGAAGGCCGCGTGGGCGCGGTCGTGAACGGGCTGCCCATCGATCTCGGCCGGGCCGAGCCGGTCGTGCGGCCAAGCCGTGCAGGGCGTGGTCGGGCCGATCACGAGGTCGAAATCCGCGAAAAAGCGCTGCGCCGCTTCGACGACCCTTTGGGCCATGGCGCGGGCCGCGGCGACATCGGCTTCGGGCTGCGCGAGGCCGCGTGCGATCTGCGCTCCGATGTAGGGATCGAAAAGGTCGGGATCGCGCTGCCAGCGCGCCCCGTAAGCCTTGGCCAGTCCAGCCCATTGCAATGGCATCAGGGCGGCTTCGTCGGCACCCGTCGGCCAGACCGGATCAAAGGGTCGGATGTCGATGCCGGCCTCCGCGAGCTCATCGACCGCGGCCGCGACGCAGGCCGCGACATCGGGGTCGACCGGGCCGCCAAGCCCGAAAGTGGGCGTGTAGGCGATCCTGAGCCGATCGCCGTGTTTCGCATCCGGAAGCGTGACCGCCAGCGGATCGGCCGGATCGCTCCCGAGCAGGACCTCGAACAGAGCCGCGACATCGGCGACCGAGCGCCCCATCGGCGCCAGCACGGCCGTGAGGGAGCCGCCGCCCTCGAAGCCGGGTCCGTTGGCCACGACGCCGCCCGACGGCTTGAACCCGACGGCGCCCACATGGGCGGCGGGACGGCGGCCCGAGCCGCCCCCGTCGGTGCCGAGCGCCAGCGGCACCAGCCCGGCGCCGAGCGCCGATGCACATCCCCCGCTCGAGCCGCCGGGCGTCAGACGCAGGTCGAGCGGGTGGCGGGTGGTGCCGTGAAGCGGGTTCGACGTGACGCCCTTGCAGCCGAATTCCGACATGTTGGCCATCCCGACCACGACGGCCCCGGCCCGGCGCAGCCGCGCCACCGCGACGTTGTCGGCCGGAGCCACGAAATCGGCGTAAAGCCGCGAGCCCTGGGTGACGCGCCAGCCCGCCACCCAGATCGCGTCCTTGACCACGATCGGCACGCCGGCGAGGGGCGGACGCTCGCCGGCCGCGAGGCGGCGCACCACGAGTTCGGCCTGCCTCAGGCTGTCGGCCGCATCGGTTGTCACGATGGCCCGGAGGGCGTCGTTGCCGGTTTCGATCCGCTGCAGGGCGTCGCCCACGGTGTTTAGCGGCGAGTTCGTGCCGTCCAGCACGGTGAACGCAAGGGTCAGGGCGGAGAACACGGCGTCCGTCATGCGAAGAGGTCTTCGCGGCGATCGTCGTAATAGCGGAGCCGGCGGCGAATGGCCGGAATGGCCGCCACGTCGAGCTCGGCCAGGACGAGGCCCGCTCCCTCTTGGCGCGGGCGCAGCGCCAGGACCGTGCCGTCGGCATCGATAATGGCCGAATACCCGTAATTGTCGACCACCCCACCGCCGATGGGCTCGTCGCCGACCTTATTGGCGCAGAGCACCGCGAGGCCGTTCTCGCGCGCATGGGTTCGCATTTCGCCGACGAAGAAGTCCATGTCGTCGCCCCCGCTGCCGGCCACCGGCACCACGACGAGATCGGCGCCCCCGCGGCGCAGGGCCCGCCAGGCTTCGGGAAAGCGGCGGTCGTAGCAGACCAGCACGCCGACCCGGACGCCACGGACCTCGACCACGTGCAGCGCGTCGCCGGGCGAGAAATGGGCTCGCTCGTCGAAGCCGGGCGGCGGGTCGTCGCCGACCGGCAGGTGGAGCTTGCGCGCCACCGGACCGTCCCGCAGCGGCGCACCATCCGGGCCGAAGCCCAGCACGGCGTTGTGGTAGCGCCCGGTCTCCGGATCGTGCTCGTAGAACGGCAGAAACACAGCCGTGCCGGTCTCGGCCGCCAAGGCCGCGAAGCGCCGCGCCAGCGGCCCGTGGGACGGTTCGGCCCAGGCCCGGTAGGCTTCGGGCCCATCACCGCAGAAATACGGCAAGGTCGCCATCTCGGGCAGCGCCACGATATGGGCGCCCCGCGCCGCCGCCGCGCGCACCGCCGCTTCGGCGGTCTCAACGTTGGCCGCAAGGTCGAGGACGCAGCCAGGGAGTTGCGCGGCGGCGAGGACCACCGTCACCGCACGCGCTCCTGTTCGGCAAAGGCGCGGTCGACCTCGTCGCGCAAAAGGTCGGTGAGGTGGTCCGACAAAGCATGGAACTCGGGACTGCGGGGGTCACGCGGACGCGGCAGATCGACCGGCACGATGCTCTTGATGCGACCTGGCCGCGACGTGAAGACCACGACCCGATCGGCGAGCCCCACGGCCTCGTCGATGTGATGGGTGACGAACAGCATGGAAGCCCCGCTGTCGCGCCAAACCTCGATCAGAAAGTCTTGCATCTTGGAGCGGGTCTGCACGTCGAGCGCCGCGAAGGGTTCGTCGAGCAGCAGCACCTCGGGGCGCAGCGCCAGGGCGCGCGCCATGGCGGCGCGCTGGCGCATGCCGCCGGACAATTGATCCGGCCGCTTGTCGGCGGCGTCGCCGAGCCCGACCTTGCGCAGCAGTTCGTTCGCGATGCCGCGCCGTTCCTCGGGTTTCATGCCGCGCAGCTTGAGGCCGAAGGTGACGTTCTCGCCCACGGACATCCAGGGAAACAGCGAGGATTCCTGGAAGATGAGGCCACGGTCCGTGCCGGGGACCTTCACCTCGAGCCCGCCGCTGGTGATGGTGCCGCTGGTCACCGCCTCCAGGCCGGCGATGAGGTAGAGCAGCGTGGACTTGCCGCAGCCGCTCGGGCCGAGGAAGACCACGAACTCGCGGCGGTCGACCAGGAGGTCGATGCCGTCAAGCGCTGTGACGGTGCCGCCCTTGGTTTCCCAGGACTTGCCGACGCCGCGGCACACGACGAGCGGCGCCTTTGCTGAAATCGTGTCAAGCATCAAAGGCGCCCCACGGCACTCGGCGGCACCCAGAACAGCACGCGGTTCTGAACCTGCCGCAGCGCCACGTCGAACAGGAAGCCGACGAGGCCGATCAGCGTCATGGTGAAGAACGACAGGCTCGAGTTGAACGTGTTGCGCGCCAGCATGACGATCTGCCCGAGCCCGCTGCCGACCCCGGTCGCTTCCGCGACCAGCACCACCATCCAGGCGCCGAAGAGGTTCATGCGGAGCGTCATGAACAGCGACGGCAGGATGGCGGGCACGATGACGTGGAGGAACAGCTGACGCCTGCTCGCGCCCATGATGGCGCCGACGTTCAGGAAGGTGCGGCTCACGGAATCGACCTGGCTGATCGTCGACAAGGTCATGACAAAGAACAGCGAGATGAAAACCATGAAGATCGCGGGCGGATTGCCGATGCCGAAGATGAAGATCGCCACCGGCAACCAGGCGATGGGCGAGATCGGCGCCAGCAGAGTGATGGTCGGCAACGTGAGATTGCCGAAGGGCCGGAAGTAGCGGATCAGCAGGCCCATCCCCACGCTGAACGTGAAGCCGAGCGCGAGGCCCGCCAACACGCGCAGGCTGGAGGCCACGATGGTCGTCAGCAGCGCCACATAGGCGCTATCGGCCGAAACCTCGCCGATGACGTCGTTCGACGCGAAGGCCTGCGCCTGGTCGGAGAAGCGCGCCAGGAAGATGTGGGGCGGTGGCAACAGGAGCGGGTCGGCCCAGCCGAGCGCCCAGGCCGCTTCCCAGATCCCGGCGAAGCAGCCGAGCGAGAGCACCCACCAGATGACGATTGTGAGCCCCCGAACCGCGCGCAGGCGCCGCGCGGTCGTGGAAGCGACGGCGGGCAGCGCGCCCGCGGTCAGCGGGAGCGCTTTCACGCCGACTTCAGCTGCAGCTTGCCGTAAAGGTCGGCGTTCTCGGCGATCACCTCGTTCAGCATGGACCAGTCGAAAATGTCGGCGGTCGGCATCGTCTTGATGTAGCGCAGGTCCTTCAGGTTCTGGGCACGGGCCAGGATGAAGTCCTGGTTCTTGCGCTGGTCGACCATGCCGGGCTGCTTATTCGAAGCGTCGAGGGCCGCCTCGAAGGTCGTCTTGAAGTATTTGGGCGTCGTCAGCTTGATGGCCGCCTCGCGCTCGGTTTCCTCGAAGAGCTGACCCATCATCATGGCCTTGATGAGCGCCTTCACGGCGGGGCGGTTCTCGGCGATGAGCTTGGAACGGACCGCGAGCACGCAATCGGTGTAGAGCGGACCATAAACGTCCGTGCCGTCCGACAGCTTGACGGAGCCCTTGCGCGACGCCATCGCCTGGGTGGCATAGGGCTCGATGTGGCACATGGCGTCGATGTTGCCGCCGATAAAGGCCTGGGCGAGCTCGGGCGAGGTGCCGAAATAGCGGACTTTCACGTCCGCGAACGTCATGCCAGCCTTTTTCAGGTAGTCGAGCGGCAGCATCTCCAGCGTGTCGGCCTGGAAGGTACCGATGGTTTTGCCCCTGAGGTCCGCCGCTGAATTGATGCCGGGCTGGGCCACGATCACGCAGCCCTGGACGCCCGAGCCCGCGATGATCTTCACCGGGGCGCCGGCGTCGTAGAGCGTCATGAAGTTGGTGTAGGGCACCACCGACACGTCGACCACGCCGGCGCCGAACAGGGCCGCGATGTCGGCATTGGTGGGCGTCGTGACGAAGTCGAGCGCCACACCGTCGGCTTTCCCGAGCTCCTTTTCCTTGACCATGAAGAAGGGGCAGTTGCAGAGGCCCGTGCCATGGGTCGCCTTGAAGGTCACGGTCGTGGCGGCTTCGGCCGGGCTCGTGCAAAGGAAGCGGCTTGCCGCGACCGCGCCACCCACGCAGGCCGTGCGGGCCAGCAGCGTGCGACGGTTGATTCCGGCGGTCGCGACGGAGCCCGCGCCGGGAAGCCTGCTATCATTGGACATATGCGATCCTTTCGGTGGGCGAAGCCTGGAAACCGCGTGCGCAGGCGGCGTCGAGGCAGGTGAGGTCGATGATTCCGGGTGGTCGGGGACCGGAAGGACGCCCGGCGAGGCACCGGACGGTGGGCCAGCGGTCGAGGACCACATCCTCGAGACCCCGCAAGTCGACGCGGGGCGGCTGGCCATGCAGACCCGCCCGCAGGTCCGCGAGCGAGAAAAGGGGAAAGCGGTGCGCGACGGCCGCCAGCGCGCCGTCGGGATCGGCCACGATCATGCGCTCGGCGTCCAGCATGGCCGCGATCACGGTCGTGACGTCCGCGGGGCGCGCGTCCACGACGCTGCGGCGCGTCACCAGGACGGTGTCGGGGTAGTCCGGCCCCCAAAGGTCGGTACCGTCGCTCAGGAGCGTCGCGCCCTGGGCCCGGAGCCTGTCAATCCACGGCTCGACGGTGGTAATGGCCGCGACCGCACCCGACAGCAGCGCCTCGGCGGCCTCGGCCAGCGACGTCATGAACCGGACCGTCGTCCGCGCCCCGAGGTCGTGCCGTTCGATGACGTCCGTCAGCAGGACCTGCATGGGGTCGTCGGCGAAGGTGCCGACCGTGCCGGACAGGGTTTCGATGTCGGATCCGGAGCGGCCGAGCAGAGCCATGCCGCGGACGCCGCTGCCCGCCACGATCACCAGCGGGTCGAGGTCGTCGGCGTCGGCCAGTGCCTGGGTGAAGCCCGTCGTGCCGATGTCGGCGGTGCCGTCGCGAAGGCGAGACACCGTTGACGAGAAGGCGTCCAATGGGGGCGCCACGACCGCGAGACCACGGCCCGCCAGAAAGCCGGCGTCGATCGCGAGGAAGAGCGGCAGGTTCGACAAGGCGCCGCCGTGCGTCAGGATCACGATTGCATGTCCACGAGATCGATCAAGGGAGAACCCGTTCTCCGGAAAAGTTGGCTTTCACCTCTAGGCAAAGCGCATGCCAGCGATCGTTGAGGCTGGACAAGCAAGGCATGCCTCTGGCAGCACTTCGATCTCACGCATCGTTGACGACACGATCGGAATATCGTGCACAAATTCGAGGTTGTATTGTTAACAATCCGGGCAGATTGCCCATGTGGAGGGCGGCGTGGCTGAGGTCGATGTGAAGCACCGCATCTTCGCCACCACCCGGGAAGCCATCGTGGGACGCAGGCTGCCGCCCGGCACCAAGCTCACGGAGGACATCATCGCCGACACGTTCGCCTGCAAGCGCGGACCGGTGCGCTGGGCCCTGGCCCGGTTGGGCGACGAAGGCCTGGTAACGCTCGTACCGCATCGCGGTGCCTTCGTGGCGGAGCCGCCGCTCGACGAGGCCAAGCATCTGTTCGGGGCCCGCCGCATGCTGGAAGGGGGCATCGTGCGTTGCCTTTGCGACGCCCCTCCCCCACAAGGGTGGCGACCGCTCATGGCCTGCGTCGACGCCGAGGACAGGGCGCATGCGGAGGGGGACGAGACGGCGGCCCTGCGGCTTTCGGGCGACTTCCACCTTATCATGGCCGAGCTCACCGAAAATCCGATCGCGGCCACCATGCTGCGGGAACTCGTGTCGCGGACCGTGCTGGCCATCACGGTGCACCAGCATCGGGGATCGTCCGGCTGCCGGACGCACGAGCACCGCCGCCTGATCGAGCTTCTCGAGGCCGGCGACGTCGAGGGCGCCGCCCGCGAGATGGACGACCACCTGAGGGCGCTCGAAGGCGGCCTCGACCTGTCGCCCCGGCCACGCTCCGGCCCGAGCCTCAGGGCGGTGCTGGGGGCCGCGCTGGAAACAGCGCGGGCCTGATCCCGGTCCCAAAGGTTCGGTCCGGTACGCCGTTTGCAGGCACCCTCGCCAGGGGGCTGCCGCGCGGCGGCTCGAGGCAACAGGGATCGAGAATGTCAGAGCGTCTGCTGGTCGGTGGGTGGGTGGTCACCGGCGTGGAAAACAGGGAACGCGCGACCGTGCTGCGCGACGCCGCCGTGGTGCATCGCGACGGGGTGGTGGTCGAGGTCGGCGACGCCGAGGCGATGCGCCGGAAATACCCGGACGCACCGACCTATGGCTCGTCGAAACATGTCGTGCTGCCGGGCTTCGTCAACAGCCATCACCATGTCGGCCTGACGCCGCTGCAGCTCGGCTCGCCCGATTATGCGCTCGAACTGTGGTTCGCGAGCCGGATCTCGGGGCGTAGCATCGACCTCTACCTGGACACCCTCTATTCGGCCTTCGAGATGCTGGCGTCCGGCATCACCACGGTGCAGCACATCCATGGCTGGATCCCCGGGCCGCTGGCCCATATCCACGCCTGCTCCACCAAGGTGCTGGAGGCCTATCGCGCGATCGGCATGCGGGCCTCCTATTGTTTCGCGGTGCGCGAACAAAACCGCCTCGTCTACGAGGCCGACGAGGATTTCCTGCAGCGCCTGCCGGCCGAGACCGCCGCGTTGCTGGCGCCCCATCTCGCCAACCAGCGGCTGCCCTTCGCCGACTACCTGACGCTGTTCGACGAGCTGAGCGCCGAGAACCGTGGGCAGGACCTCACCCGCATCCAGCTCGCCCCGGCCAACCTCCACTGGGTCAGCGACGACGGACTGCTGGCCCTCAAGGAGAAGGCCGATGCCGCCCGGGTGCCAATGCACATGCACCTGCTCGAAACCGTCTACCAGAAGGAATATGCCCGCCGCCGCACCGGCACCACTGCGGTGAAGCATCTCAACAAGCTCGGGCTGCTCGGCCCCGGCATGACGCTCGGCCACGGTGTCTGGCTGACCGAGGAGGACATCGAGGTCGCGGCGTCCACCGGCACCTGCATCTGCCACAATTGCTCGTCCAACCTGCGGCTGCGCAGCGGCGTGGCGCCGCTCAACGCGTTCGCGGCCCATGGGGTCACGGTCGGCATGGGGCTCGACGAGGCCGGCATCAACGAGGACCGCGACATGCTGCAGGAGATGCGGCTGGCGCTCCGGGTGCACCGTGTGCCGGGCATGCGGGAGGAAGACGTGCCGTCCTGCCCGCAGATCCTGAAGATGGCGACCGAGGGCGGCGCGATGACCACGGCCTTCGGGGCCAGCATCGGCAAACTCGAGGCCGGCCGCATGGCCGATGCCGTGTTGATCGACGTCGAGCAGGCCTTCTATCCCTACCAGGACGATGACGTGCCGATGCTCGATGCCTTGATCCAGCGCGCCAAGACCCAGCACGTCGACGCCACGGTGGTGGGCGGAACGGTGATGTACGAGAACGGCCGCTTCACTCACGTCGACCGCGACAAGGTGCTGGCCGAGATCGCGGAAACGCTGGGGCGACCGCGCACCGCAGCCGAGGAAACGAGCCGGGTGCTGCGCCGACAGGTGTTCCCGCACGTCCAGGCCTTCTATGCCGATTACCTGAAGGACATGCCGGGGCGCGAGCCGTTCTACGCTCCCTCGTCGCGGACATAGGCTCCGGCATCGGGAAGGGTGGCGTCTCCGGACAGTGGGTCCTCGTCCCTCGGCGGCTCGGGCGACGAGGTGATCGGCCGGGCGATGGAGGGCATCATGGTCTTCCCGGCCTTCGCGCTGGCCATTGGCCCGGGCGGCGCTCGGCAACGTCGCCGACACCGCCCCGGGCTTCATCGATCCCCATCCGAACGCCAGCCGCTGCCCGGTCGACATGCCCGAACTGCGTACCTTCGCGGCTGAGCGTTCCGCCGTATCCCACCTCGCTGGAGCCCCGCCGTGACGCGCATCCTCATTCTCAATCCCAACACCACGACGGCGGTGACGGACCGGCTCGCCACCGTGGCCCGCGCGGTCGCGGCCCGGGGCACCGAGATCCTCGCGATAAGCGCCACGCGCGGCGTGCCCTATATCGCGACTCGGGCCGAGGCCGCGATCGGCGGCGCCGTCGTGCTCGAGATGCTGGCGGAGCGGATCGGGACATTCGATGCTGCGATCGTGGCCGCCTTCGGCGACCCCGGCCTCGGCGGCGCACGGGAGCTGATGGATGTGCCGGTCATCGGCCTCGCCGAAGCGGCCATGCTCAGCGCCTGCATGCTCGGTCGGCGGTTTACGATCGTCTCCTTCGCCCGCGCGCTCGGGCCCTGGTACCGGGAATGCGTGGAGGCGCATGGCCTGAGGGATCGCCTCGCCAGCATCCGCCTTCTCGACGACACTTTCGCCTCCATCGCCGATGTGGCCGCCGAGAAGGCGGATCTCCTGGTCGCGCTCGCCAATCGGGCCGTCGAGGAGGACGAGGCTGATGTGGTCGTGCTGGCCGGCGCCCCGCTCGCGGGTCTCGCGGCCAGCGTGAAAAGCCGCATCGCGGTACCGGTGATCGAGGGCATCGCGGCCGCGGTCAAACAGGCCGAACTGTTGGTGGCACTCGATGTCCGCAAGGCCATCGCCGGCACCTATCGGCGTCCCGAGCCCAAGTCCTCCAGCGGCCTTGTGCCCTCCCTTGAGGCGTTGCTGGCCGGCTCTCCCGTCCTATTCAATGGGTCCCGCCCGTGAGACCCGACCATGACGGCACCCTCTCGGCTGGCGAGGCCGCGGGGCGCGTCGATGCCGGCCAGACCCGTGCCGTAGCGGTCGCCGAGGCCAACGTTGCGGTGATGCTGGCCGCCTCGGCGGCCTTGGAGCGCCTGCGCCTGCCGCTGCGCTGTCCGAGGCTCGGCGATTGAGCACGACGCCCCGCGACCGGACACGGGTGCGCCTCGGGATGCTCACGCCATCCTCGAACACCGTGCTCGAACCGATCACCGCCGGCATCCTCGCCCAACTGCCCAACGTCAGCGCGCACTTCTCGCGCTTCCGCGTCACCGCCATCGGACTCGATGCCGCGGCACTCAGCCAGTTCGACGAAGCGCCCATGCTGGCCGCCGCTTCGCTCCTGGCCGATGCCAAGGTCGACGTGATTGCCTGGAACGGCACCAGCGCAGGGTGGCTCGGCCTGCAATCCGACCGCGACCTTTGCGCCCGGATCGTCGAGACGACCGGCATCCCGGCCTCGACCTCCGTGCTCGCCTTGTTCGACTTGCTACGGCGTCGGGGAGAACGACGCATCGGGCTCGTGACGCCCTACACGGCGGACATCCAGGCCGAGATCACAGCGGGGTTCGCGCGGGAGGGCATCTCGGTGATCAGCGAACGGCACCTGGGCCTCCGGGACAATTTCAGCTTCGGTTGTGTCGGCGAGGCGACCCTGGATGGCATG